>NZ_JAAZQW010000011.1:0-70975 GCF_012371415.1 Acinetobacter sp. A3 | reverse complement strand
AGCAGTCCTCAACAGATTTACGGAATTAGGTCGACCACTTACCCAAGTTACGCCTTAAATTTGGCTCAATTAGGGGCGCTTTGCATTTCAAATCTTTGTGCAACAAAGCCACTCAAAAGGTCGACTGTACTTTTATTCGGCTGGATGAAGTTAACTGCGGCATCTTCGCCGATATTAAAGCTGTTCCATGGGTGCTGAGCTGCTGGTTGTTTTGTTGGATGTTGAGGGTGTTGCCATGTTGATGAAGAACTTGGATTCTCACTTTTAAAATAATACGAATATTCCAAGAATTAGGGATATTGTTAGGTCACTGGGGAGTTCAATACTCCTGGCTGTTGGGAGCGGTTGATACGGAGGTGATGCTTTTATACTGATCTTTCTGACACAAATCCTGACACAAATTAAGTTTTAAGTGTATCTAAATAGCAACTTTGGCAACATATGCAACAAGCTAAAGGCAATAAAAAAAGGCTTGCAAGTACATGAAATTCCTTGCAAACCTTTGATATATATGGTAGGCATATCCAGACTCGAACTGGAGACCTCTACGATGTCAACGTAGCGCTCTAACCAACTGAGCTATACGCCTAAAGTGCTTCGCATCATATTCAGTTTTGTTTTTTAAGACAAGTCCTTTCTACGCTTTTTTAAAGCATCCGCACAAGTTTTAAGCAAATCAAAAAATAACGATTCAGAAACAGGCTGAGAATCCACAGCATAAATATAGCGTTGATACCACAAAGCAAGCCGCTTAAAAGCTGCTTGCTCATCATCATCCACAAGCTCTGCCAAGCGCTGCATCCACGCAGTTACAGTTTCAGCATCCTGTTTTTGTAACTCCAATGGTAAAGTTTTGGAAAACCTCTGCAAAGCTCGATCAACCCTAGAACTGTTCTGATGCTTTTTCCAATAAATCCAACCAAAGTATGCGAGTAACAACAGCGCAATACCCGAAATTAGCACGATCACCAATGCATAACTCGAATCCAAACCCAATCGCCCAAACCAATGACGTTGAGATGTTGCATCATAGCCCACCACCTTACTCTGCCATTGATAACTGGCGTAATCACTCCACACACGCAAATTGCGAATCAAATTTGAATGTTGGTACTGCCAAATTTGCGCATTATCGCCCAATATAGTGCGATCTTCGGCCATCAGGTTTTGCATGCCTCCATCAATACGTTGTGGAGCAATGATTGCCGTCGGGTCTATACGCACCCACTGCTGATTCAACATCACTTCTGTCCAAGCATGTGCATCTTGCTGGCGCACTTCCCAACTTTGTGCATCAGGTGCTAGTTCCCCTCCCTGATAACCCACCACCACACGCGCAGGAATTCCAACATAGCGCATCAGCAAAGCAAAACTAGAAGCATAGTGTTCACAAAAACCCTGCTTGGACTGAAACAGAAATTCATCTACCCGATGCTGTCCCAATGTTCCAGGTTTCAAGGTATAGCTAAAGCCCTGATCACGATACCATTGCAACACATTTTGTACGTAGCGTTCAGGCTGTTGCTGACTTTGTGCAAACATCTGCATGGCAAATTGCTGTGCCTGCGGATCAGATAGAGTGCGTACTTGAACATTTAAGCGCTGACTAAATTGTCGATAGCGCTCACTCTGTCCATGATCACCCTGAATTTGTGCAGACTCACCCACCCACTGTAGAGCTATGGGTTGAATTCTGCCACTTTGCCGCTGTGGAATAATACTCCAGTCACGGCGCAACAGATAACCCTGTTGGTTGGGTATAGATTTTTCTAGTGCCATCACCCATTGCACTCGTGGGTCTGCTGCAATGTATTGATATTCAAACTTCGTTTGTTCGGACTGTAATTGCGTGACTTGGATTGGTTGGTGATTGCTAAAATTACTGGTCCAGGTTCGGCCATCGTATTGATCTAGCACCATCGCCCGCCAGTAAAGTTTTGAACGTGGCGGAAGTTGCTGCATATTTCCCACAATACGAAACGCCAAAGCAGAAGATTGCGATAATTCGGCAATATCTCCAGGTGACATCGTATCGCTAATTCCCGTCACGCCTTTGGCCTCTGGTATAGGTACGTGCCACAATGGTGGTAAGCGTGGAAAAAATAAAAACAGCAACAGAAAAAATGGTAAAGCGTATGCAATAAATTTAGCGACATGCTTTAAATCATTTTTGGCATCTTGTTTAGTTGTGTTGCGTAAGGTATCAGCAAATTCACTTTTCTGAATCCGATACAATCCAATCAAACAGCTTAATAAACATAAAATGACAATTGCCGTCATCCACATACTTTGGCTATATAAAAAGGAACTCGCACTTACGAATAAGGCAAAGTTAAATAAAATAATCAGGTCGCGTTTATTGTGACTTTCTAAGGCTTTGGCAAATAAGAATGTGCTTAATAATGCCACTCCAGCATCTACACCAATCAGCGTTTTATAACTGAGAAAAATACTGATTAAAGCAGCAATGGTCAAAGCAAAGGTTAAGGTTTTAGAAATACGTGCTGTTTTTTTTCGATAATGCACAAACAAAATCAGCCACATGAGGGCAAAAATTACACTCAACGCCAACGGACTAAACTGCAGATGTGCGATTAAAATCAGAAATAAACTGAGTAAAATCGATTGCTGAATTGATGTATGCATCGTCATTAAGCCTGTGCCAAAAGGATTCTAGCCTGTTTAAACTGTCGCTCGCCTATCCCTTTTTCAAGCGTCGCATGTGGTAAAAACATGGCATAAATCAACTGTTGTTGTTCGCATTGCTCTACTAAACCCATCATCAAACTTAATTTTTCTTCATGCGATGTTGCAGGCATGTGTTCATAAGCAATATCGACATGATGCTGGTCTTGATATTGTTCAAATACTTTGACATACAAACCTTGACCACGTGCTGCTTGCTTCCACGATACGGCTTGTAAAGAATCGCCCGTTTGAAAATCACGTAGCTCGCGAAATTCATCTAAGTCAGGTTGAAAGCTTTGCTGTTGCTGTTTATTTTCAGCACGAAAAGACATGCTGCGTGGAGCAATCCAAGCATGACGAGTCAAGTTTAAGTACGTCCATGCACGTACCAAGCCAAAAGGATAAACCGAATAAATTTGCAGATTTGGATAATCCAGTCGTCCGCGTTGTTCTGCATAAATGGTCAGTTGATGCTGTTGTTTCAGTTCTTGAATCAGGACTTTTTCTAATTGTGTGTCTGTCTTAATCCATAAATAACGTGCTTGGGCAAAGTCTTGTTTGAAATGCAATTGTAATTGCAAAGCTTCACCGACTTGCCCCACTTCTGTGGTCAACACCTCAATCTGCAAGTCATGTAATTGCTTAAAAGTTAAATAAAAACTAATGCATAAAATGGCACTGATCAAAAAGCAAAAACCTAATATCAGGTTATTGCCATAATTCACACCTGCTATGAAGGTGATCAAAATTAGTACCAAATACAAATAACCTTGCTGATAGATAAACACCAAAATATCTTTTTGCTGAAGGGTTTTGCTTCGTTCAAATTTAAAGCGTGAATTGATCCAGTTTTGCCATGCCTGCTTTAACATGATGACACTAACTCACTTTGACCTGTTGCATCACATGCAAAGCTTCTGCTTCATTGAGTCCGATACGATGTGCTGCAACGGCCACAAATACCGCTTGTATATCATCGGCACTCACAAAGCTACGCTGTTCAATTAAAGCGTGTGCTTGGGCTGCTTTCTTTAAAGCCAAAACCCCTCGGGTAGATAAACCATGACGTTCTTTGCGGGTTTCTGCAGCCAAATCTAGCAAATATTCTAAAGCCGCTTCTGAAACGTAGATGTCTGTCACAAGTTGCTGCAAGTTTAAAATTTCGGTTTCAGTAAAAATATGTGCCAAGCTGGTAATTAAAGCATGTCTGGAGTTTTGCTGTAGCAGCATTTTTTCTGCAAAACGTGACGGATATCCTAAAGATAAACGCATCAAAAAACGATCTAGCTGTGATTCAGGCAAGGCATAAGTACCACTTTGAAACAGCGGGTTTTGCGTGGCGATTACCCAGAAAGGTTGTGGCAATACATAACGTACGCCATCTACCGTAACTGCACCCTCTTCCATGGCTTCGAGTAAGGCACTTTGAGTTTTAGGCGAACAACGGTTAATTTCATCGGCCAATAAAATTTGGGTAAAAATTGGACCTTGTTTAAACTCAAATTGATGTTCTTTTTGGTTAAACATATTCACCCCAATCACATCACTGGCCAGCATGTCATTGGTAAATTGAATACGTTGGAATTTGAGTCCCGCCAAATGTGCTAAAGCACTAGATAAGGTGGTTTTCCCCAAACCAGGTAAATCTTCAAAAAGTACATGCCCACCTGCCAGTAGACAGCTCAAGGCAAGTTTGGTTTGTTGTTCTTTATCTAAAATAATGGTATTAATTTCAGTCAAGAACGACTGGATTTTGGCGGCATAAGATTCAACTTGTTGTTGTAGTTGCTGCTGTGTTTGTGTGTGTTGTTGCGTTTGAACTTTTTCCTTACCCCAAATCACAGTCACTCCCCCTATTCCCCAATAAAAAACGGCGTATGTTTTAACATACACCGTTTTCTTAAATTTCCAAAGAAATCCTAGAGATATTCTGATTCACCTTTCAAGTACTTTTCAGAACACTGCTCAACCTCCTGAAACTGCTAAATATCCATCAACAAGGACATTTTTTCAAACCACCTTTGGCCGATGGATAACGTGCATCGACACAATAGCGATAGAAAGTTTTCGCATCCATGGCTTCTAAATCTGGATGATGCTTCTGCATGTGTTCCAAATAATTTTGATAATCAGGCACACCTACCATCAAACGAAAGCTTTGTTGCAAACGCTGCCAAAGTGTTGCAATTCTTGACCAGTTTTTAGGATTCAGAATCAAATCCTTTTGCGACATAATGGTCATTTTAATAATTTTATACACCACGGTTTTGCCATGTTGTGCAAATTTTAAATTAATCATGTAATTGCTCCTTAATGGCCGCCATTTGGTTGAATGGTTTCAGGATCACGATAAATCGCTTCAGCTTCATTAACAGTTGGCGTTGGACTTGCCAATGCACGACGAATCACTCCAATTGCAGCAAATAACATCACAAAAGCTACAATCATAAAGAAGCCACATAACACAGCATTAATTTGATTGGACATCACAATCGTTTGCATTTCGGTCACTGTTTTTGCAGGTGCCAAAATTTCATTGCGCTGAATTGCTGCACTGAAACGGTCTGCCTGCGCCAAGAAACCAATTTTAGGATTGTCGTGGAAAATCTTTTGCCAACCTGCGGTCATTGAGGTAATGAATAAGAAAACGGTTGGAACGATAGTGACCCAAACATATTTTTCTTTTTTCATTTTGAACAAAATGACTGTACCTAAAATAAGCGCCATCGCTGCCAAAATCTGGTTACCAATCCCGAACAGTGGCCATAAGCTGTTAATACCACCTAGTGGATCGACCACACCTTGATAGACGAAGAAGCCCCAACCTGCTACCGCCACCGCAGTACCCAGCAAATTACCAAAGAAGTTATGTGAGTTTTTCACTGCAGGAATCACAATACCCACTGTATCTTGCACCATGAAACGGCAAGCACGTGTACCAGCATCCACTGCAGTTAAAATAAATAAGGCCTCAAATAAAATCGCAAAGTGATACCAGAATGCCATCATCGAACGGTTATTAAAAATTTCAGTGATGATATGTGCCATACCAATTGCAAAAGTTGGCGCACCGCCTGTACGTGACAGAATTGAACTTTCGCCCACTTCTTTTGCCAAAATGGTCAAAGCTTCGGGACTAACCACAAACCCTAAGTTGCGTACTGCTTCTGCTGCACTTTCAACAGTGGTGCCTAAAACGGCAACAGGCGCATTGATAGCAAAATACACTCCTGGATCAAGCACAGTGGCACAAATCATTGCCATAATGGCAACAAAAGATTCCATCAACATGCCGCCATAACCAATCACACGAATGTCTTTTTCGTTATTGACCAGTTTAGGGGTCGTGCCTGAAGAAACCAGTGCGTGGAAACCCGAGATCGCACCACAAGCAATCGTAATAAATAAGAAAGGAAACATCGAACCCGCAAAAACAGGGCCAGTACCATCAATAAATTGTGTCACGGCAGGCATTTTCATTTCAGGCATCGCAAATACAATCCCGACAGCCAAACCTGCAATCACACCAATTTTTAAGAAGGTAGATAAATAATCACGTGGCGCCAACAGTAACCACACAGGCAATACTGAGGCAATAAAACCGTAAGCAATTAAGCACCAAGTCAGCTCTGTACCACTTAGGGTAAACAGTGGGCCCCAATAGGGATGTTGTGCTACATTTTCACCGTAGATAATACCCATCATCATCAGTACAAAACCAATAATGGAGACCTCTGCAATTTTCCCTGGGCGGATAAAGCGCATATAAATGCCCATAAAAATTGCAATTGGGATGGTGGCTGCAATACTAAATACACCCCACGGGCTATTGGTTAAGGCTTTAACCACGACTAGCGCCAGCACAGCAAGAATAATCACCATCACACCCAATGCACCGAGCATGACAATCACACCTGCAAATGAACCGAGTTCTTGCTTGGCCATTTCACCCAAAGAGCGACCATCACGACGGGTCGAAATAAACAATACCAAAAAGTCCTGTACTGCACCCGCCAACACTACGCCCACCAAAAGCCAAATAGTCCCTGGCAAATATCCCATTTGTGCAGCGAGAATAGGCCCGACTAAAGGACCTGCACCTGCAATGGCCGCAAAATGGTGCCCGAACAGCACGCCTTTATTGGTCGGCACATAATCCAAACCATCTGCCAAACGATGTGCAGGGGTTAAACGTCGTTCATTTAATTCAAAGACTTTGGTGGCAATAAATAAACTGTAGAAACGATATGCGATGCTATAGACACAGACTGCGGCTAAAACCAACCAGACTGCATTGACGTGTTCACCTCTACTGAGTGCTAAAATCCCGAAAGATACTGCACCCAGTACGGCAACCAAGAGCCATATAATTTTTGAAGTCAGGCCTGACTTCGGTTGAACTGATTCCATGTCACTCTCTCTTTATTGTTACATTTTAAGCATTTACTATTTTTCGAGATGAAGCTTAATTTCCGAGATTCCTTGTGTGATGTTGCTCCTTTTATTTTATTTTTCACCTATTCTTTTACCATATAATCAAATCAACAAAAAAGGGGGAATGATCTAGATCACTCCCCCTTTTTCAATAATCGTTTATAAATAAACCATTATGCACGTTCTAGGTATTCACCTGTACGGGTATCTACACGAACGCTTTCTTCTTGCTGTACGAATAAAGGAACACGTACCACTGCACCTGTTTCTAATTTCGCTGGTTTACCGCCACCGCCAGAAGTGTCACCACGTACACCTGGATCAGTTTCTACAATTTTCAATACCACGAAGTTTGGCGCATTAACTGTTAAAGGCACGCCGTTGAACAACATAATGGTACATTTTTCGTTTGAATCGTCTTTCAACCATTTTGCAGCATCGCCCATTGCGGTTTTATCTGCAGCAATTTGTTCAAAAGAAACAGGGTCCATAAAGTTCCACATTTCGCCATCGTTGTAGAGATATTCCATTTCCACTTCTACAATGTCAGCGGCTTCTAATGAGTCACCAGACTTAAATGTTTTTTCTAAAACTTTACCAGAACGAAGGTTACGAAGTTTTACGCGGTTAAACGCTTGACCTTTACCTGGCTTTACATATTCATTTTCCATGATTGAACATGGGTTACCATCAAGCATAACCTTAAGGCCTGACTTGAAATCATTCGTAGAATAATAGGCCATGACTGGCACACTCCAAACTGACTAACTTAACTATTTATGCCGTAATTTGAGCCGCAAACGAATACTGAACATATTGGCAGCCCTACGACATCTTTTTTTCATCGGGCGTATTGTAAATGAGCAAGCCATAATGAAGCAATGAAAATCCACTACCGATCACTTCAAGATATCGGTAAAATCGACTGCTTTACTGTGATTTAAATCTTAAAGATTTATTTTACGCAGTAATTTAACCCTTAAATTTAGAAAACGACTCTCCTATTTCTGAGTATTTTCTGTTCCGCTTTTTTCTTATATTTAAATTTTTTGGCATGATCAATTACCTGTACCAAGAGCAAAACTGGCAATCTCAACTCAGTGACTTGATCACCGACCCACACGAATTGTTAAATATTTTGGAGCTGTCTGAACAGCAATTACTTTCTGGCGCACTCTTGGCATCTGAGCAGTTTAAATTGCGTGTACCACGCGCTTTTGTACAAAAAATACAAAAAGGCAATCCGCTCGACCCTTTGCTACTTCAGGTTTTACCACATCATTTAGAGCTTGAAGATCATCCTGGCTTTGTGACCGATCCTTTAGGTGAAGAACAAGCTAATCAACAACCTGGGGTATTACACAAATACAAATCCCGCTTTTTACTGACCCTGACGGGTGCCTGTGCAGTACATTGTCGATATTGTTTCCGCAGACACTTTCCCTATCAGGAAAATCTGCCAAAAACTGAAGATTGGGACAACATTAAAGCCTATATCGAAAGTCAACCTGACATTAACGAAGTGATTTTAAGTGGTGGCGATCCTCTCACTCTATCTAACCGTAAATTACAAATCTGGATTGAGCGTTTATCATCTGTTCAACAAATAAAATTTTTGAGAATTCATTCACGAGTTCCGATCGTAATCCCCAACCGTGTCGATGAAACGCTGATTTCCTTACTAAAAAACAGTAGGCTGCGTATTATTCTAGTGGTACACTCGAACCACGCATCAGAATTAGATGACTTTACTTGTGCAAATCTTGCTAAGTTAGTTGAGCAAAACATCACCGTTCTGAATCAAGCAGTATTATTAAATGGGGTCAATAATACTGCTCAGGTCTTGGTTGATTTAAGCTATCGTCTATTTGATGCGGGGGTGATGCCTTACTATTTACATGTGTTAGATAAAGTAAAAGGAGCACATCATTTTGATCTAATGTCATCTGACATTGATCATATTTATAAAGAGCTTTTAGCGAACTTGCCAGGCTATCTCGTTCCTAAACTCGTTAGGGAAATTGCGGGCGAAAAAAACAAGACACCGCTTTTTGGGGTTTCAACTTATTGAGTTAAATAACAACCATGAACATGAATACTTCAGATCTTTTTCAGGTTCCCAGCGAACTAAAGCTGGAGCAATTGAGTTTTTGTCAAAATACGGTTAAAAGCATTCAGGCGTGGGCAGCAGACCTATCCATTTTACAATTGGGGGATTCTTCTCAGGCCCTGTTCAATGCCCTTTTAGAAATTTCTGAACTGAAATGTCAGGAAACTTTACGTTTTGATTTAATTCAAGCTATTCATCCCACACTTGAAAATGTGCTGACTAGCTTGGAAAAACACTTTTTCAATCAAGCTTTGATTAGCAGTGATCGTAATGATCATATTATTGAATTGGCCTTGTTATTACGTAGCCATTTTTCCAAAGTGTATATTGATATTGCGCGACGCAGCCATCAACAACTCACTCAGCAAAAATTTTCATTATTCGCCTTTAACTTAAAGAAAAACTTACAAACAGCTCGGATTTTAGCAACCTACTATGCACTTCAACAATTGGCTTTGCTACGCTACCAACAACACATGTTGTATAGCCCCTCATTGCCTAATCAATGGGTTATTGCACATCAACTTTTAGATACTGCAATTCAACAACATTATTATTTAAATAATATTAATCAATTACAAGGTACACAGCACCAACTTGTAAGTATTGCTCAGGCCTATGCCCAACTGATTTTGTTGGAAATTTTTAATACACATCAAATTCGTCCGGCAGAAATTCAAGGCTTGTATTTATGCAGTTTTGATTGGGCCAAATTGGTTCAGATTTTACCCAAAGAAACCACGCTTTCGCGTTATGTGGTAGATTCAAGCAAAGATCATCCGCCAATATATAACAGCCACCAAAACAATGGTTTTAACGCTGATATTTATATCTCTACCCAAGCCTTACTTGATCATTTAAATGAAAATCAGGGACGCAAAGGTGAACATTTTTCACGCAATGAGAGGTTATTCCTCACTCCTGCCTTGCATTTCCATCTGCACAATATTTTGACCAATACTGCAGAGCGTGTGCATGAGCGTTATGAATATTCTGCACAGATTAAAATTTGTTTTGGTTTAACCGTTGCACATTTTTATTTGTCTAATGGTAAGAATTTTAACGAAACACTGGTATTGGGTGATAACTACCAATTCCAAAATGAAAGCCATTTTGTCAATGCTATGCACACCAATTCATCGGTAGACATTAGCTCAATCAAAACTTTAGATCGTGAAACCAAACAAATTTACAATGCCGATGTTTTGGACATTAGCGTGAATGGTTACCGAATCAAATGGACTGGCGAAACACCAAAAAATTTAAAAACAGGCGAATTCATTTTAGTTCAAGAAAATAATCAGAGTCCATGGCGTGGCGGTGTAATTCGTTGGATTAAACAATCTGCCGAAAAAAGTTTAGAACTTGGCTTGGAAATTTTAACCCAAGAGCTATTCCCTTGTGCTGTTTTTGTAAAAACCGATCGACACACAGGACATTACCATCCAGCATTACTGGTACAAAGTACAGATGCTGAAGATGTCAGCACCAGCCTAATTTTGCCAGGTATTCAACTATTGCGCGATAAACAAACCGTACAATTACGCTTAGGGGAAGAAGAACTCAAAGTTTTCTTAATCAAACCTCTCCTGATTACCCAAAGTTTTATGCGCTTTGATTTTGAGTTGTTGAATGACCAACAACAGCCTGTCTTAGATAGTTTTATTCAAAAGCAAGTGAGTGAAGTTAAAAATAACGATTTATGGGAAGCATTAAAGTGAGAAATCCACTCTTGTCTAAAAAGTTAAAACGTACTGAAACGCGTTTGCTCATAATCGATGACAACCAGATACGTTTTAACCAAATTTGTGAACAACTCACTGCCAATGAGCACCGTGTTCAGGCTTTTCTGTTAGATGACATTAAAAATTTTGAAAAACAGCTACATTTGACTTGGGATTTAGTCATTTTCGGTCGTGCTTATGACCTTAAAGTTGATCAGGCACTAACTTTAATTCGTGCTTCACAGCAGCCTAATCTCCCCCTATTGCTACTCAAGCCAGATGACTATGATGCTACGCAATATACCAACTATATTCGTAAAGGCATTTATGACATCGTCAACCTGGATTTTCCAGAACGTTTCTATTTTGGCTTAATTCGCGCCTTATCTTTTAGCCGCTTACAGCAGTCACAAGAACAACTGATGACTGAACTTGAAAATGCACAGATTCAGGCACAGGCTTTGGTGGAAGACAGCAACAAAGCTGTTGCGATCATTCAGGAAGGTATTCACGTACAAGCCAATGAAGAATACTTACAACTATTTGGCTTAAAAACTGAAGATGACATTATCGGCGTACCCCTACTCGATCTGTTACAGCCTGAAGATGTAACCGACTTTAAATTCCGTTTTAAGAAAGTCAGTCAAGGGCAGTTTGACCATGGTCGTTTTGACATTCATAGTCAAAATCCATTATTGGCCAAGCAAAATCCACTTAAAGTAGAGTTTATTGCCGCAACAGATGACGATGCTTTGCAAATTACCATAGACAATGAAACCTCTACGGCAAATGTTGCATCGTCTGCTGCATCGACAAGTGAAAAACCTGCAGCAAAGCCAAGTACCTATCAATTGGTCAATCGTACCTTGGCGAAACAACCCTCCATTGCAAATGCTTTGGTTGTGTTCTCTTTAGCCAATTGCCCTGAAGCTATTTTCCAAGCAGATTGGCTGACCACAAAAAACTACTTTGCCAATATTCAAACCTTCTTAAAAGAACAAACCAATGTGCCATTATTTACAGTGAGTAATGGTTTGGTTGTCGGGCTATTCCAAGCTGAATCTACTGCAATTTTAGAATCTAAACTGATTGGCCTGAATTCACTGACCAAGCCTCAATTACTCACGGTAGATCAGCACACCTATCCTTTAAATTTACGAATTGGCTATATCTTGCTAAATCAAGATATTCGAGATGAAACTAATTTTGAACAGCTAATTAGTCAAGGGTTCGCCAATGCTTTACCAAACCCACAAGATCAAAATAATTCAGGTTTAGCATTAGACTTGTCATTTGGTGAATCTAATTTAAATGCGATTGAATCTGCTGTAGTTCCACAGTCATTTAATGAACCTGCGATTATTACTGCATTACGTCAAAGTTTGGATCGTGGTGAAATCCACCTGAAATATCAGCAATTGTATGACAAGCAAGATACCAACCTTTACACTTATGAAGTGACCAGTGGCTTTATTTTTAATAATGAATGGAAAAGCTTATCAGGACTGATTGAGTTGGCAGAAGATCCTGAGCTTTCAATTAAGCTAGATCGCTGGATTTTGGTAGAGGCATGTAAACAATTACATAACTTTATTACTCAATATCCTGAAGCCAAACTGATTGTCAATTTAAACAAACACGTGTTATTGCAAGACCGCAGTTTCCCTGAGTTTGTGTCTAAACTGATCACCATTGTTGGTAGTCGTCTCAGCCATCCACTGATTTTACAATTCTCAGAAGAAGATATTAGTCAAAACTTAGGCGATGCACAAAAGCAAATCGGCTTATTACGTCAACACGGTGCAGAAATTTCACTACGAGATTTTGGTCATTCAATTTACAGTGAATCAATCTTAAAACAAGTTGATATTCACTACTTGACCCTGCACAGCGCCCTGATTGAAAAACTGGCAGATGATCAATCTACGCAGGAATTGCAGGAACAACTCAGCGTATATAGCGAAATTAAGCCAATTGAGATTTTGCTACGTGACTTAAATGATATGAACCTGTTTGCCAATGCATGGAATGTTGATGCCCGCTTTATTCAGGGTGATTACTTCCAGAAAAAACTGGATCATTTAATTGATGTACAAGACCAATAAGGTCTTGTACATTGCATTTAGCGCTTAGCGCAAAGAACAATTTTATGAATGAGACTGTTTTAGCAGTCTCATTTTTTTATTCTGAATCTTTTTTTTTGAATGCTTTTATCTCTAAATTCTAGGCACAAAAAAACGGGCAAATTGCCCGTTTTTTTCGTACTGGATATTAACGTTTGATAGAACGTGACATACCAGCAAAACGTTGTTTGAACTTGTCGATACGACCGCCAGTGTCAACGTTCTTTTGCTTACCAGTATAGAACGGGTGGCATGCAGAACATACGTCAAGATAAAGAGTTTCTTTACCAACAGCTGAACGAGTTTCGATTACGTTACCACAAGAGCAAGTAGCAACTAATTTTTCATATTTTGGGTGAATATCGGCGCGCATCGTCGATTACTCCTAAGATTCAAGAAGGCTTATGCTGTCATCGCAATTGGTCACTCTCATAAAAATGAGGAACGTGCTAAAAAGCAGACCAACACCATAACAGACCATTCTTTTGGCCCACCGAGACGGATACCGTCAGAGCTAAGCACAACAAGTTGGGCGTTATTATACGGAATAAAATAGCTGAAAGCTAATTATTCTTTGGAATTTAATGCTGACTGCTCTGCCAAACCTGCCCGCTTCTCAAGCGCATTGGCTATCACACCGCAAACCATAAGCTGAATTTGATGAAAAATCATGATGGGTAAAACAATCATACCCAATGGTTGCCCAATAAATAAAATTTGCGCCATCGGCACGCCACTGGCCAAAGTCTTTTTTGAACTACAAAAAAATGCCGCGATTTGATCTTCACGTGCAAAACCCATCCACTGAGGTACGACCCATGCCAGCCACATCACAATAGTCAATAAAACTGAACACGCCACAATTAACAGCAGCAAGGTCATACCACTCACCTGATGCCATAAACCCGCCACGACTGCCCCACTAAATGCCCCATAAACCACCATCAAAATTGAACCCTGATCAAACACCTTGACCAACTTTGGTAATTTCAACATATAAGGATAAACATAAGGACGCAGCAACTGCCCCAATATAAATGGTACCAACAGCAATAAAGTAATTTGAATAATTGAATGGGTCGGGTCAAAACCATGTTCCGACTGCCCCAGAATAAACACGCCTACTAAAATGGGGGTGATAAACATCCCAATCAAATTGGAAAATGAAGCACTGCATACAGCACTGGCAACATTGCCTTTCGCCACTGAAGTAAATGCAATGGAAGACTGTACTGTAGAAGGCAAAAAGCACATAAACAAAAAGCCCCAATACAACTCTTGTCCGAGCATTGGCACTAAAACAGGTTTGGCAAGTAATCCTAGAATGGGAAATAGCGCAAAGGTAAATGTAAACACCAAAGCATGTAACTGCCAATGCATAAAGCCCTGAATCACAGCTTCACGTGATAATTTTGCTCCGTGCAAAAAGAATAAGATAGCAATAGCGACTGTTGTAATCACAGCAAAAACATCGGCTTCCTGCCCAGAAACAGGCAGCACACTGGCTAAGATAACCATTACAAATAAGAGTATAGTAAAGCGATCCAGTGCCAATAACTTCAACATTGCAGCATCCTAATTTTTGTTTTTAAAGGGTTCATTGATATGAATAAGCCCAGCGACTTATTTACCTTTCGATAAACTTATCTTACTGGGCGATATTCAAAAAGCGAGTATTTATAGAATATGTTCAATATTTTTTAACTGAATGCTGAACAACATTCAGTTTATTGCACAATGAAGGCCAAGTTGTTGCTTTTCGCATATGCACTTAGTTATTACGTGCATTTTGATCTTGCTGAATCAGCTCAACTTTATAACCATCTGGGTCTTCAACAAACGCGATTACAGTCACACCGCCTTTCATTGGCCCTGCTTCACGTACGACATTGCCACCACGTGCTTTAATCTCTTCACAGGCTTTGTAAGCATCTTCTACCGCAATTGCGATATGACCATAAGCATTGCCTAAATCATAGCTTTGAGTATCCCAGTTATGAGTCAGCTCCAAAACTGTGTGATTTTCTTCATCGCCATAACCTACGAAGGCCAAGGTAAAACGCCCTTCTTCATAATCACGCTTACGAAGCAAGGTCATGCCCAAAACTTCTGTATAAAATTTTAACGATTGCTCTAAATTACCTACACGTAACATGGTATGCAGCATGCGCATATTATTCATCCTTCTGTTGAATCGTGTCCGAAGATGTTGCTTGATGATCACGTAATAACTTTGCCACCCACACCACTAAAATCAAAATTGGAATTCCTATTAAGGTGGTCATGAGGAAAAAGTTTGGATAACCAATATTGGTCACTATAGTACCCGAATAACCGCCTAAAATCTTAGGGGTTAGGGTCATGAGTGAGCTAAAAATCGCATATTGCACTGCCGTAAAAGACACACTGGTTAAACTGGATAAAAAGGCAATAAACGCTGCGCCGGCTAAACCTGAAGCTAAGTTATCAACAATAATTGCAAAATATAACCATAATGAGCTATACGGTTTGATCACTTTACCCTGAATTTCCACCATCTCGGTTGATGCTGTATTGACCACAGGCAAAGGCTGAATATCGACATCCAAGGTCGTGTCTGCAGCCTGCGTTGAATCAACTTTATAGCTTTGGCTGTGTTGCTGTAGCACCTGTTGCTGATCCATCAACACCACAGTCAATTGCTTTGCTGCAGAATCTGCCAAAAGCTGCCCTGTAATCGCTGCAGTAAACATACCTTGAGCATCGAGTTTGGCATCAAAGTTTTGTCCATCTAGCTGTAGCACAATTTTTTGCTGCTCGGTTAGAGCAGGCCCCACATATTGCCCACGTACCACAATGCTATTGGCCTTTTCTGCTACGGAAATTGTGTTATCTGAAGTTAGTGGTAAAAGCTGTAATTGCGCAGTTTCGGTAGCTGTCTGCTGTAAATAAGGCATCGACACTAAACGTGATGGTGTATCGCCAGTTTGATAATGTGCACGTACCTGAATTTCATGTTGGGTGGCCAACACCTGACTTGGTACAGCAACTTTCCAATAACCCACTTCATCGGCCTGAGTCTGATATTGTTGCTGCCCCACTGAAACTTGCACATCACTAAGCGCTTGCCCTGACTTCACTAGACCAATAAAAATTAGGTTGGTTGAAGAAGCCAATACTGCACCAACAAACATCAGTTTCATAATGTTCATGCGCTGTGCCAGTAAGCCCCCCAAGAAGCCGCCCAGCAGACTGAAAATCACCCCATACACTTTAACAGCTTCGGCAATTTGCTCTTTGCTAAAGTTCAGGTCTTGATAGAACACATTGGAAATTACCCCAGCGATGATGTCTGAAACCCGATAAAAACCAATCAACAACAATAAAACTAGGGCCAGTTTGACGCCATAGCGCTTAAAGAAGTCCGCAACAGGATGTACCCATGTTTCAAAGGCCATCTGTTTATTCACAGCACCACATTTGACTAAAATAGTGCCCATCAATACTGCCGCAGCGCCTGAAGCAATAAAGCGCAATGCTTCCAAACAGAATAACAAAAATGCGTCTTTCAGCTGAAATTGTTGTTTTAAGGCTTCAGTTAAATTGCCAGAAAAGACATAACACAACACAAAACTGAATACGGCGACAAAAAACACCATCACCAAACGGAAATAGTCACGACGTTGATAATGTTTATTGACCCTATTTACCTGTGGTTCACGAATGATCAAGGTGGTGACAATACCAATCAACATCACCGCAGCCATGGCCAAATAAGTCACTTTCCATGCACTGTAAATATAGTTGCCTTTAGCTGTGCCTAACGATGCAGCCAAAAACAAAGCCCCCGCACCCGCAACAATCATCCCGATGCGGTAACCTGCGTTATAGGTCGAAGCCAACACGGTTTGCATTTGGGTTTCTGCCAACTCAATACGATAGGCATCAATGACAATATCCTGCGTGGCGGCAGAAAATCCGAGTAATACTGCGCCAAATGCCATTTGGTATAAATGTGCCTGCCCCAATGCAGGGTCGGAAAATGCCATGACTGCAATTGCACAGATAATCAAACATTGTGCAATGAGCAACCATGCCCGACGACGCCCTAATTTTTTGGTTAAATACGGAACGGGTAATTCATCAATTAATGGTGCCCAAACAAATTTAAAGGAATAACCCAAGGCGGCCCAACTAAAGAAAGTCACTGCACTTTTATCAATTCCTGCCTCGCCCAACCACAACGACAGACTGGAAAAAATCAGTAAAATTGGAATACCTGCGGAGAAACCTAAAAACAGCATAATCAGCGCACGGCGGTCTAAAAATGCTGTAAATGCAGCTTTCCATCCTGTATTTTGTGCTGAAGTTTGCCCAGTACTTTGTGTGGTCATGCGATTATTATTTTCTGTTAAGTCAAATTGTTGTTATTCAATCGTGGAATAGCTTCTGTTTCAACAGTATTTATGAAATTATCCACAAGTGCCTTGTCATTTTGTAGTAAAAATGGCGGCTTAGCTTGAATTTTCTCATTAAACCTGTATACCTTTAACCCTCTAACTGCAATATTTCGTTTTGGATTTCTACAGTGACCCAAAGACTTGATCAAATCAATACATCGATAACAGCCAATACAACAACAGCAACGCAAGACGCACAACAACCGCTTCTCAGCTCTGCCTTTGAACAAAGCGAAATTCAAACAACCCTAGAGACGACTCAATTAAAAGCATCACAACTGACGCATATCCCCAATTACGACAACATTCCAGCGTCAACCCGACGCATTAAACCACTGAATAATTTTTTAGGACAAGATCGGGCACGTGCTTCAGTCGAGGCAGGTATTTCCCTGCCATATTCTGGCTATAATATTTTTGCTGTAGGCACAGCAGGATTAGGCAAGCGCACGATGGTCAAGCGTTTGTTGCAGCAACATGCCAAAAGTATGCCTACCCCAAATGACTGGGTTTATGTCAATAATTTCAAGCATCCACGTCAGCCACTGGCCTTGCAATTGCCTGCAGGTCAAGCACCTAAATTTCAAAGTTTGTTGCATCAGACTTGGCAAACCATTTTAAAACAGCTCGAGCGCCGCTTTACAGCCGAAACCTACCACAACCGTATTGAAATGATTCGTCAGCAAGCGGGCGATGAGCAGCAACAAGCCTTAATTGAACTGACCAGTGAAGGTGAAGAACTCGATTTAAAACTGATTGCGCAGGAAGATGAACATTGCTTCGTACCTGTACATCTTAAAAATGACAAAATGCAAGAAATGTCTAAGGAAGATATTAATGCTTTAGACAGCAAAACCCGTGCAGAAATTGCCTCTAATATTCGTTATATGAATAAAAAACTAGAGCGTTTGGGCTTGCATTTAGGTGATCTAGAAGATGATGCACGCGACAAAGTACAGGAATTAAACCGCGATATTGCCAAACAAGTGGTGATGCCGCGCATTGATATTATTCAAAACAAATACCCGAATGTAGAAGGCTTGACCGAGTATTTACAGTACTATGCTGAAGACATCGTAAATAATGTCGAGTTTGTTTTAGAACAGGAAGAGGATGATTTTCGTCCGGGTACCTTTAGCCGTATTCCTGCACGCTATCAAGCCAATATTATTGTGACTCACAAACCCAACAGTGGCGTACCTGTTATTTTTGAAGATTTTCCAACCCATTACAATTTATTAGGGCATGTGGAACAACTCACGCAAAATGGCACCATTACCACAGACTTTACTTTAATTCGTGCAGGAAGCTTACACAAAGCTAACGGCGGTTTTCTGATGCTCGAAGCAGAGCAATTACTTGAGCAGCCTTATGCATGGCAAGGACTAAAACGTGCTTTAAAATCAGGGCAATTAAAACTGTCCTCTTTAGAGCACATGCTGACTTTAACCGGCAGCATTTCCATTGAGCCACAAGCCATTCCACTGAATATTAAAGTTATTTTACTGGCAGAACCTGAAATTTATTATGAAATTTTAGAGCTAGAACCTGAACTGGGCAGTGTCTTTAAAATCCGTGCCGACTTTACCGATACATTACAACGTAATGACGAAAACGAGCAGGCCTATATGCAACTGATTGCCGATTATGTGCAATCTGACAAATTGTTGCCATTTGATCGTTCTGCTTTAGCGGCATTGCTGACCGACTCAAGCCGTCAGGCAGAAGACCAAAGCTCTTTATCATTACATGCCCTCACCTTGGGTGATCTAATTCGCGAGTCACATCACCATGCGGCTCAAGCGGGTGATAAAACTGTTTCCGAACAGCATATCAATACGGCGCTCGATCATCGCAAATATCGCTTAGGCTATTTGCGTGAACTCTATTGGCAGGACTTATCGCGTGGTACGCAGTTAATCGAAACACGCGGCCATCGCTTAGGGCAAATCAATGCCTTGTCGGTGATTCACTATGCCGATGTCGAATTTGGATTACCTTCTCGCTTAACTGCTTCGGTCTACCAAGGCGGTGGCGACATTTTAGACATTGAACGCAGTGTAGAGCTTGGCGGGTCATTACATGCCAAAGGCGTGTTGTTAATGGCCAGTTTCTTAAAAGCGCATTTTGGTCGTGAACAAATCTTGCACTTTTCTGCTGCCCTCGCCTTTGAACAAAGCTATGGTCAAGTCGATGGTGACAGTGCGACTGTGGCAGAACTCTCGGCTTTGATTTCAGCGATTAGCCAATTGCCAATTGATCAGTCTTGGGCAATTACAGGTTCCATGAACCAGTTGGGTCAGGTACAACCAATTGGTGGCGTGAATGCAAAAATTGAAGGCTTCTTTGATGCCTGTAAGCTACAAGGTTTAACGGGTAAGCAAGGCGTGATTATCCCACGCCAGAACATGCAGCATTTAATGCTACGTAAAGATGTCATAGAAGCCGTCGAACAAGGTCAATTCCACATTCATGCCATTGATACCATTGACCAAGCCCTAGAAATTTTAATGGCACGTCCTGTTGGCAAACTCAACAAAAAAGGACGTTATAGCAAAGGCTCAATTTATGCTGCAGTCATGGAGCAGCTTGAGTATTGGCAAGCCATTGAAGATGGCGCGGAAATTGAAGAAGAGCCGAAGAAAAAGAAAAAAACCAAAAAAGAAAAGGATAAAAAAGACAAAGAGAAAAAGGACAAGAAAAAGCCGAAAGTGGTAGTACAAGCAGATGAGCAAGCTGAAGAACCAGCTGAAACTACTGAGCTTGCAGCGACAAGTCCTACAGTTGAATAATGTGCTTATCCCTTAAAACTATAGCAATAAAAAAAGCGCTTCGGCGCTTTTTTTATTTCAACTTTTGCGTTTTCAACACTCAGGCATAAATGCCCTCAGTTTAGTCGCTTAAGCTTCAGGTGCTGGGCTGTATTGCTCAACTAAAGGCTTTAACTCACCTTTTTGGAACATGTCCAACATAATATCGCTACCACCAATCAACTCGCCGTTAATCCACAATTGTGGGAAAGTTGGCCAGTTGGCAATTTTTGGTAAAGTCGTACGAATATCCTGATTTTCTAAAATATTCACATAAGCAAAAGGACGACCAATTTGACTGAGTGCTTCTACTGCGCGCGCAGAAAAACCACATTGTGGAAATTGTGGTGTGCCTTTCATATAAAGAAGAACAGCATGTTTAGCAATTTGTTCACGAATTAATGCTTCGGTATCGCGTACTTGTTCAGTCATTGGTAAATCCTCAACTCATCTGTGTGGCATTATACCCAAAACCGAGCAAAACAGTACGTCTAAAGCAATAAATCCAACTTTATTTACAATTAGGCTTTTCATCTGTGGCAGATTTTGCTTATATAAGTTTTTTCCTCCAACCTAACAGATAAGAGTTAGTCATGAATAACATTACCCTTGCTCCTGTGCAAACTGATCAACCATCACACTTGATGCCTGTATTTGGCCGTCAGCCGATCAGCTTTGTTCGCGGTCGAGGTTCTTATCTTTATACTGAAGATGGCACAGAATATTTAGATGCCCTCACTGGTATTGCTGTATGTGGTTTAGGTCACGCGCATCCTGCTATTACAGAAGCTATTGCAGATCAGGCCGCAACTTTAATTCACACCAGTAACTTATTTGAAGTGCCTTGGCAAACTGCTGCTGCACAAAAATTGGCGCAAGTTGCTGGCATGGAAGAAGTGTTCTTTTCAAACAGTGGTGCAGAGTCTAACGAAGGTGCAATTAAAATTGCACGTAAATTCGGTCACATGCAAGGCGTTGCCAATCCTAAAATTATTGTTGCAGATCACTCTTTCCACGGTCGTACTTTGGCTACCCTGTCTGCAACTGGCAATAAAAAAGTTCAGGAAGGTTTTGCACCTTTGGTGGAAGGCTTTATTCGCGTACCTTTTGGTGATGTTGAAGCCATTGAAGAAGCTGCAATTCAGCATCCAGACATTGTGGCAATTTTGGTTGAACCGATTCAAGGCGAAGGTGGTGTTAATACAGCAACACAAGGCTTTAGCTACCTAGAAGACATCCGCCGTATTTGTAATCAGCACAATTGGTTGATGATGCTTGATGAAGTACAAACAGGTAATGGTCGCACAGGTAAATTCTTTGCCTACCAGCACACCAATATTGTGCCTGATGTATTGACTACAGCGAAAGGTTTGGGCAATGGCTTCCCAATTGGTGCAGTCATGACTCAAGGTCGTGGTGTGGGCGTTCTTACTGCTGGTAATCATGGCTCAACCTACAGTGGTACTGCGCTTGGTTCACGCGTGGTTTACACTGTTATTGACACCATTCAGAAAGAAAACTTGGTAGAAAATGCTGCACAAATGGGTGGCTATATTGTGACGCAATTGCGTCAACAACTTGCAGATCAAAATGTAACTGTGCGTGGCTTTGGTTTGATGATTGGTATTGAATTACCAAAACCATGTGCAGAATTGGTAGATATTGCCCGTGATGAGTACAAAATGATTATTAACGTCACTGCAGGTTCTGTGGTGCGTTTATTGCCAACATTAAATATTACTCAAGCTCAGGCAGATCAATTAATTGAGCGCTTGGTCAGCATGATTAAAAAATTCTTGGCATAAATTCTATGCCCTACCGAAAAAGCCGCAGTTGAAACTGCGGCTTTTTATTTATTATTTATAATTGTGTGAAACTCAAAATACTTAACCGTCATTGCCCCATCAAGATGCTTCTTGATACACACGCCCACCAGGTAATTGAGAAAAATACTGTTTTAATGCCTCTAGGCAACGATGTATTTTCATTGGAAGTTGCTCATGTTTAGAAATAATCGCATACAAGGTAAATGCAGGTAATTTCCACTCAGGCAAAACTTCAACCAAACCACCGTTCAATAATTCTTTTTGAATATCTAAATGTAAAATACGGGCTATACCATGCCCCTGCATACATAACGATTTAGACACCAAAACATTATTGGTCGATAAACGCGATCCCATTTCAATACTGACATTTTCATCACGGGTCACGTGCTGAAAACTTAAATGCTGAAAATTCTTCATGATGGTTAATGGAATTAGATCATGATTTTTTAAATCTTCAGGGCGTGAAATTGGTGCGGTCTGATTCAAATAACTTGGAGATGCCACTAAAACCTGATCTACATGTGCAATTGGAATCACATGCAAGTTTTGATCTTCAATTTTTGGGCTCATACGCAAGGCAATATCAATACGGTTATCAATTAAATCGATGTATTGATTGTCTGTTTCTAGATGGATAGATAAACCACGATGGGCTGACATCCAATGTGAAAGTGCAGGAATCACATGATTCGCGCCTAACTCAGGAGTGGTGGCAATTCGTAAATCACCGACCAGATCATCTCTTAATTCATTAATGCGGATTTTTCCGCGCTCAGCAGCAGCTAGCATTTCTTGACAGCTGTGGAAAAAAGCTTGTCCTGCTTCAGTCAAACTCAGTTTTCTAGTAGAACGATGCAGAAGTGTGACTTCCATTTCTTGTTCTAATGAACGGATTTGTTGACTGACGGCACTTGTGGTGATCCCTAGATCACGCGCTGCACCGCTAAACGAGCTTTTTTCAACAACACAAGCAAATACACCCATTGCTCGAAGTTGATCTAACATAAATTCCCTCTGAAATTATACAGGTGCTCTTATCTTTCGATAAAAGCAACCTATTGTATTATACGGTGAAATTTATGTTTTGTATTTGCAAAATTTAATTTATTGGTAAAACATTAGTCGGATTGATTGGCTTACCATCTAGGCGTACCTGAAACTCTAACATGGTACGTGTTGCACCCGAAGAGCCCATTTCTGCAATTTTTTGACCCGCTGTTACGTTTTGGCCACTATTCACGTTCATTTTACTGTTATGTGCATAAGCCGTGATATAACCATCAATGTGCTTGATTAAAATTAAATTACCATATTCTTTCAAGCCATCGGCTGCATACACCACTTGACCATCGGCAGCGGCATAAATTGGATCGCCTACATTGCCACCATAACGTGTACCCTTAACATTACTTGCTAAATTAAAATGCTCAATTACCGCACCTTGCGATGGTTTTACCCAACGCAGGCTACTACTGCGTACAGGAGTTGCTGGTGATGATGAGCTCGTAGTCGTTGTTGTGGACGAAATCACAGGTGCTGGAGTTGGCGTAGTTGGTAAAGTTACAGTCTGACGCTGAATTGGCGCAGCCTGCGTTACAGGGCGTGTGGTTGTGGTACGTGGTGCATTACCGCTTTTCAGGCGAATAGACTGCCCTACATAAATACGATACGGCGGTGCAATATCATTCATTTCTGCAATGCTGAGGTAGCTCAATCCATAACGTGCCGCAATACCACTTAAAGTATCACCCGAACGTACGGTATAAAAATTCGGTGCCGTTGCATAACGTGCAGAATTATTTACTTGAGGTTTAGAAGCACAGCCACTTAACAATACGGTAGAAACAACAGCAGTGGATAACACAAGGGTTTTCAACACGGCGGTTGGTGTGGCAAATAAACGATATTGAAACACCACGGGCATTCTCTTCCTCTCTACAAATTCTATATATGTTCCATTTCGCTAAGAGTAGCAAAAAAGTCCTTGAAATGAGGCTTAACAGCCACTTTTTCACAAAGTTATAACATTACTTTGTCAATTTTTTGGCAATTGACTGTGCAAGCTTTGTAAAACCTCATAATTGGTCGCATCCATTTGAATTGGTGTGACGCTAACATAGCCATTCGCCACAGCAAAAAAATCGG
Source organism: Acinetobacter sp. A3 (assembly GCF_012371415.1). Taxonomy (NCBI): domain Bacteria; kingdom Pseudomonadati; phylum Pseudomonadota; class Gammaproteobacteria; order Moraxellales; family Moraxellaceae; genus Acinetobacter; species Acinetobacter sp. A3. The sequence continues at coordinate 46,673 of NZ_JAAZQW010000011.1, read as the reverse complement.
ACTCGATCTCGGTTAAACCTTTTTTCGGTGCAGCAACCGCTTCCCCCGACAAACCAATCCAATATACCTGACGTCCACGCGGATCGACCTGACTGGTGATAGGCTTGGACTGGGTGCGTTGCCCTTGATAGGTGATTTTTGTGCCTTGCAGTACAGGTACATCTGGAATATTCACATTAAAAATATGGCGGGCTGGCAAACTTGGTAAACCTTGGGCAATAAAATCATGTACCCATTGTGCAGCTTGCATATAATCTTGCGGATGCTGATAAGAACGCACATTGTGCCCTGCCAGTGATACAGCAATGGCTGGTTGTTTCATCAAGCGACCTTCAAATGCAGCCCCAACAGTACCTGAATACAGCACATCATCACCAAGATTTGCACCACTATTAATACCACTAACCACCAGATCAAATTCAAAATCGAATAATCCATTCATGGACAAATATACACAATCTGCAGGTGTACCATTAACTGCCCAAACGTCTTCAGCAATTTGCACAGGTCTTAAAGGACGATCCAAAGTCAGTGCGCTTGAAAAACCACTACGTTCACTTTCAGGGGCTACAATGACAACACGACCCAGCGGTTTTAAGGCTTGCGCTAACGCTTGAATACCAGGTGCAAATACGCCATCATCATTGGCTATTAGAATATTCACAAAAAAATCTCAGATAAAACAACAATAAAGAATCAAATAAATTTAGGAAGCGCTACATCAAATTAAGTTCAAAATCACATTGCCCATGCTTCAGCAGATTCGGCACACAACATAAACTAAAATGACTGGTCAGCACATTTCATTGAAATATACACAAGATTATATATATTTAGCGACTAACATCCATCCAAAATATATGTGACTCTCATGATTTTAGCTTTGCCATTTCGTCGTTTATTGGGTTTAGGTTTTGCTGCTGTAATGACTCAAGCTGTTGTTGCCAGTGATCTAACTGCTGAAGAAGCCAATACCATTATTAAGGAAGATGTTGCTGCAGCACAAGTCATGACTGAAATGTGCCCTGCGCTGATTGGCAAAAATGCAAAATTAGACAGTAACATTCAAGCGCTGATTCAAACCTATTTACAAGATTATTCTGATAGCAGCATGACACTTGCAAAATTACAGGCCGATGCAGAATATCAATCTGTTTTAACCGAAGCACGTCAAGCCGCTAAAGACACCAGTGCCGATGAACAAAAAGCAGTATGTCTAGAAGCTTTAGAATTAGCAATTTAAATCAGATGATTTAAATTACGATTGAATCTTTTTCTAATAAGGCAAACTTTGAAAGTTTGCCTTATTTTTTATACTGCGCACATATAACTTACAACACATCCAGACTTTCCTGATTTCAAAGCAAAGCTCCACTTTTCTACATGATTGATGTTTGAATCACACAGCTTTAATACATTTTCACTCTTTCAATTACAAAATAAATGTTTAATCTTATAAACACTTAAATGAATCACATGATTCAGCTCAAACCATATTTAAGGTAATTTATATGCAATTTTCTGCTTCATTTTCTGGCTTTAAAAAATCACGTACAGTTCAAGTTTTGGGTGCAATTGCACTGAGTTTAGGTTTGAGCCAAGCAGCAATGGCACAAGAAGAAAATATTGAAGTCACACCATTACAACAGGTGACTCAGCAAGAATTAGCGGCTATTTATGTATTATCTGAAGTTTGCCCTGCATTGGTAACAGATAAAGCCAAGTTTAATCAAGGTTATGCGCAACTTGCACAAGAATATATGCCTAAAGAAAAAGACGCTGTTACAGCATTAAATAAACTCAGCAAGCAAAAAAGCTTTCAACCTATTTTAAAAGAAGCACGTGCCGATGCCAAAGCGGCTGGAACAGCCAAAAACAAAGCAATTTGCCAAGAATTGACAGCATATAGCCGATAATACAATTTGGTTACAATACTTTTATCAATAAGCCGATTTCTCCCATAGAAGTCGGCTGAGCTTTGCCCTAAAATGCTAGCTCTTTGTGCATACATCAAGTATTGGAACCCCTTAGAATGACCCGAAAAAGCGCCCTTGCTGCATTATTACTATTACCAAGCTTTTCTTATGCAGCAACTGTCTTAGCCACACCACCAGAACTCAATAACAAATCATACGTTTTGATGGATTATGAGACGGGACAAATTTTAGCTTCAAAAAATGAAAACGAAAAACTCGCCCCTGCCTCTATGACCAAAATGATGACCAGTTTCATCATTGAACAAAAGTTATTGAAGGGTGAACTCACGGAAGATGAACAAGTCCGCATGAATGAATCTGCATGGTGTCGTGGTAGCAGCACAGAATCATGTATGTACGTTCCTTTAAATGGCACAGCCACTGTACTTGAAATGCTACGCGGTATTATTGTTCAATCAGGCAATGATGCCTCTAAAGCCATGGCCGAGCACATTGCAGGCAACGAAGGTACTTTCGTTCACATGATGAATGAAGAAGCCAAACGCATTGGCATGAGCAACACCCAGTTTATGAACTCTACAGGTATGCCTGCAGAAGGTCACTTATCTACCGCAAAAGATATGGCGACTTTGGCACAGCACATCATCCACGACAGTTCAAAGTATTATCCAATCTATTCTGAAAAAGAATTTTCTTTTAATGGGATTAAACAAGGCAACCGTAATGCCCTGTTATATACAGACCCAAGTGTAGATGGTTTAAAAACAGGCCACACCAATGAAGCAGGTTATTGTTTAACAACATCGTCTAAACGTGGTCCAATGCGTTTAATTTCGGTGATTTTTGGTGCACCAACCATGCAAGCACGTGCAACACAAACACGTGAATTATTGGCTTGGGGTTATGCAAATTACGAAACTGTACGTGTTCAACCTGCCAACCAAGTCTTGGCAAAAGCCAAAGTTTGGTACGGTAAAAGTAAAGAAGCTCAAATTGGTTTACCAGAAAACTTTAACGTGACCATGCCTAAAGGCAAAGCCAACCAAATCAAAACACAATTGGTGGTTCAGCCTAAATTGACTGCTCCTTTGAAAAAAGGTCAAGTCATTGGTAAATATGTGGCGACTTTAGACGGTAAAGTGATTGCAGAAAAACCATTGGTTGCTTTGCAAGATATTGAACAAGCAGGCTTCTTTGCACGTATGCTAGATCATATCAAGCAGTTCTTTAGCAACTTATTCTAAGATTTTCAGCTTAGACTAAAGCGAAGCACACATTGTCCGAATGTGTGCTTTTTTATTTTATACTGTGTTTAATCCTGAATTTATAAGCTATAGATGTGTCAATCATGAAAAAAAATATTCGTGCCTATTTAGACCACACTCCAAAAGTTGACGCAAGTTGTTATGTAGATGAATTATCTATTGTGATAGGTGATGTGCATCTGGCTGCCAATGTATCGGTTTGGCCTTTTGCCGTGATTCGTGGCGATGTTAATCATATTCGGATTGGTCAAAATTCCAACGTACAAGATCATGCCATGCTGCATGTTAGCCATAAAAAAGCCGACAAACCTGAAGGTTCTCCGCTAATTATTGGTGAAGATGTCACCGTTGGACATGGTGTAACCTTACACGGCTGCACCATTGGTAATCGGGTGTTATTGGGCATTAACACGATTGTTTTGGATGATGCCATTATTGAAGATGATGTGATGATTGGTGCAGGCTCTTTAGTACCTCCGCGTAAACGCTTGGAAAGTGGTTATTTGTATGTGGGTAGCCCTGTGCAAAAAGTTCGTCCTTTAACTGACAAGGAAAAGGAGTTTTTACCTTATTCTGCACGGCACTATGTGAAAGTTGCGGGGAATTATCAATAAAATGCCCCTCTACAAACACACTTTCTTGTGGGGGATTTTGCAGGTCTATGCATTGAACTGAAACATCAACCTAGATTTACAGTTTTAAAGAAATCCCCTTTCAACATAGCCACATCCCCCTAAATTTTGTAGAATATGCGTTTTACCCCATGGTGCTTTTCAATGACCGCTTGGACTGCTCACGTTACCGTCGCCACCGTTATCGAAAAAAACGGAAAATTCCTGTTTGTTGAAGAACATACAGAGGGTGTGATGCATAGCGTGTTTAATCAACCTGCAGGGCATGTTGAAGCGGGCGAAAGCTTAATTGAAGCCGCAGTACGTGAAACCATGGAAGAAACTGGGCATCAGGTCAAAATTAATGCCTTATTGGGTATTTATAGTTATACACCGCCCATGTTTCCTGACCGCACCTATTACCGTTTCTGCTTTTTAGCCGAATCGCTGCAACATGATGCGCAAGCTCAGCTCGATCCAGACATTATCGGTACTGTGTGGATGTCTGCAGATGAACTGGCTGAATCTGCACGTGCCCGTAGTCCACTGGTAATGAAAGTGGTTCAAGATGCACTCAGTGGTCAGTCTTATCCTTTATCGCTCATTTACGAGCACCAAAATTCTCCCCTAATTTCAAGTTTGGATGCCTAATCCTATGCAACAACGTGTCATCGTCGGTATGTCAGGTGGTGTAGATTCATCTGTTTCTGCTGCACTTCTACTTCAACAAGGTTATCAGGTTGAAGGTCTTTTCATGAAAAACTGGGAAGAAGATGACGGCACCGAATATTGCACCGCAATGGAAGACCTTGCCGATGCGCAAGCAGTGTGCGATAAACTAGGTATTAAGTTGCATACAGCCAACTTTGCTATGGAATATTGGGATCGTGTCTTTGAGCATTTTCTTGCCGAATATGCTGCAGGACGTACACCAAACCCAGATATTCTATGCAATAAAGAAATTAAATTCCGTGCCTTTTTAGATCACGCCATGAATTTGGGTGCAGATTTTATTGCCACTGGTCACTACGCTCGTCGTGGTGAAACGCAGTACAACTCTAAAGGCGAAGCCTACGCCCCACTATTACGTGGTTTAGATAAAAATAAAGATCAGACTTATTTTTTGCATGCGGTACATGGTCGTGAAATTAACAAAACCTTATTCCCAGTAGGTGAAATTGAAAAACCACAAGTCCGAAAAATTGCCGAAGAACTAGATTTAGTCACCGCCAAGAAAAAAGACTCGACTGGTATTTGTTTTATTGGTGAACGCCGCTTTAATGATTTCTTAAAACAATATTTACCTGCACAAGCTGGAAAAATTATTTTAGACAACGGCAAAGAGGTTGGTGAACATCACGGCTTAATGTACTATACGCTCGGTCAGCGTGGCGGGATTGGCATTGGCGGCTTAAAAGGTGTTGCTGAAGGCGCGTGGTTTGTGCTGCACAAAGATATTGAAAATAATCGCTTGGTGATTGGTCAAGGCCATGAACATCCACTTATGCAAAGCACCATTTTATGGAGCGAAGCTGTGGATTGGGTTGCTGGTGAACAGGAAATTCCTGCAACAGGTTTTCGTTGTACTTGCCGTACCCGTTACCGTCAGGATGATCAAGATTGCGTGATCTTCAATGATGCTGATTTACCTGGTGGCGTACGTGTCGAGTTTGATGAACCACAGCGTGCCGTAACTCCTGGTCAAAGTGTCGTATTCTACTCGGGCGAAGTGTGTTTAGGTGGTGGCGTCATTCATCATACCAACGCACCAAAACCAGATTTTATTTAAGGATTGTTCCGGATGACAGAGTTACCGTTTCAACAGTCTCCAACTCTGAATGTTCGCCAAAATCGTGCTTTGGCGTTAGCGGGTGTGTTCCAAGCCACTCAGCTTACGCACATGACCGCACTAACAGGCAGACAAAGTATTGGCGATAGCGGTAACTTTTATTTTGAGCAATTGATTAAAGCCAGTTTAAACATTCGTCCAAGTCATAACAAAAGCTCACAAACACTGGATTTTTTTAATCATTTGGCCGATATTTCGCTGGGTTTAAAAACACTGGAAAGCAGTATCAACCAACCATTCAATACTGCGCCAAAATCGCGTTTACCCAAGTTATCGAATGCCAAATTGCCCATGTCTTATGCTATGGCATTGCTGCAATTGGAAAAGAAAGTCTATAGCAACCCTAAATACGTTGAAATCATTGAACAATCACAGCAAAAAATTTTAAAACAACTCTCATTTTTTGATAATAACTATTTGCATCCCAGTATTATTGCCAATTTAGCACAAACCTATGTAGACACAGCAGGACAAATTAACCCGCGCATTATGGTACGTGGCAATGCAGAGGCATTTAAAGACTCTGCACATACCAATCGAATTCGTGCTTCGCTTTTTACAGGCTTACAAATGGCACACCTATGGCGTCAACTTGGTGGCAGTTCATGGGGCATGATATTTAGCAAACGTAAATTATTACGTGATATTCAAGATCTGGCGCGTTTACAGTATCAGGTGGTTTAAACCATGCTGAACACGCTTTTGTTTTAGGTTTAATTCCAAAGTTTAAGGAATCGATATGAACGCTTTAACCGCACTTTCTCCATTAGATGGGCGCTATGCAAGCAAATGTGATGCACTCCGCCCTTTCCTCTCTGAGTTTGGTTTAATCCATGCTCGTGTGACTGTTGAAGTGCGTTGGTTACAAGCGCTTGCCAATCGTCCAGAAATTACTGAAGTACCTGCGTTCAGTGCAGCAACCAATGCGGCATTAGATGCAATTGTTGCAAACTTCTCTGAAGATGATGCCAACCGCATTAAAGAAATTGAACGCACCACCAACCACGACGTAAAAGCGGTTGAATACTTCTTAAAAGAAAAAATTGCCAACATTGATGAGTTGAAAAATGCGGGGGAATTTATTCACTTTGCTTGTACTTCAGAAGACATTAACAACTTGTCACATGCTTTAATGCTTAAAAATGGCCGTGAAGTATTGATTGAAGCTATGCAGCAAATCATTGACTCAATTGTTTCATTGGCAGAAAAACATGCTGATCAACCAATGTTGTCACGTACTCACGGTCAAACTGCAAGCCCAACTACTTTGGGTAAAGAAATGGCGAACGTGGCGTATCGTCTTGCTCGTCAAATCAAACAGTTCAAACAAGTTGAGCTTTTGGGCAAAATCAATGGTGCCGTAGGTAACTACAACGCTCACCTTTCTGCTTACCCAGAAATCAACTGGCCTGCACATTCTCAAGCATTTGTAGAGTCTTTAGGCTTAACATTTAACCCATACACCACACAAATCGAGCCACACGACTACATGGCAGAATTGTTTGATGCATTACGTCGTTTCAACACCATTCTGATCGACTTTAACCGTGACGTTTGGGGTTATATCTCACTTGGCTTCTTCAAGCAAAAACTTAAAGAAGGCGAAGTGGGTTCTTCAACCATGCCACATAAAGTTAACCCAATTGACTTTGAAAACTCTGAAGGTAACTTAGGTATTGCTAACGCAGTCTTGGCGCACTTGGGCGAAAAATTACCAATTTCTCGCTGGCAGCGTGACTTAACCGACTCGACTGTTCTACGTAACATGGGTGTTGGTTTTGCACAAAGCTTGATCGCATTTGAAGCTTGCTCAAAAGGTATTGGCAAACTTGAATTGAACGCTCAACGTATTCTTGAAGATTTAGACAATGCACAAGAGGTATTGGCTGAACCAATTCAAACCGTTATGCGTCGCTATAACATCGAAAAACCATACGAAAAACTAAAAGCCCTGACTCGTGGTCAAGCCATGACACGTGACATGATGGTCGATTTTGTAAATGGTAACGAGTTAGAAGGCGTTCCTGCAGCAGACCGTGCACGTTTAGCGGAAATGACTCCTGCAACTTATATAGGTAATGCTGCTGAACAAGCTAAACAAGTTGCTGATCTTATTTCTAAAATCTAGTTTGTATAGCAATAACCCGAATACAAAAATGCGAAGCTTCGGCTTCGCATTTTTATTAGAATAAAATAAATCTCCCAAATCAAAATCCACATGGAAAATCAATTCCACATTAAACATTACTGCGCTTTAGGCTTGGTCGTACTCGCCATGTTTGCTGCCAGTATTCAACCACTGGAATTTGAGTCATATTTACTGCATCAGGCAGGCACAGTTTTTATGATGGCTGGTTTGCTGATTGCCTTTAAAAAAGTAGGACTGAGCTTTTCCAGTTTTGTGCTGTATTTAATATTTTTACTGATTCACATTGTCGGAGCACATTATCTGTATTCTTATGTGCCCTATAATAATTGGATTTTGCACAGCTTTGGCTTTAATTTAGATCAAAGCATGGGCTGGTCACGCAATATGTATGACCGCTTTGTGCATTTGACTTATGGGATTTTGCTCTACCCTGTTTTATTACGTTTGTTTGAAATCTGGTTTCCAAAAAATAAACCGATAGTTTTATATCTTTTGGTCATTCAATTTGTCATGGCAAGCAGTTTGATTTATGAATGGCTGGAATGGCTCATTGCGCTTGGCTTATCACCAGAAGATGCTGAAAATTATAACGGACAGCAAGGGGATATTTGGGATGCACACATGGATATGCTTTTAGCGACAATAGGGGCAATACTCATGGGCTGTTTCTACTTAATCAAGAAACACACCCCATAACAGAATACCCTTGCTGACTAAATCCAAATTTATTGCCAATACCACCACCAAAAACCAGCTAAACTTGCAACTGAAATCATCCAGACCAGCACTGTGAATACTGCGGGTTTACCTGAACCCCAAAACATGGTTTTGGCAAGCCATTTTTTAAACAATACACTGCTTAAAGTTAAACTTGCTAAATGCACCAACACTGCAACTAAGAATAAATTTGCAGCAAATTCATGCACCTCCTTTAAGGTATGACTTTGGGTATAATCGGTGAAAAATCCAGCCAACACAGTTAAAGGCAATGCTAACCAAATCAACAAAATACTAAATTGAAACGCACTGGAACTACCCGACTTTAAAAACTGCAGTGAAAAATACTGCTGTGGCTGTTTCCAATAGCGTTTTATAAATTGTTGGACCATGCCTAAACGTCTTGAAATCCCTGTTGGCTGTCTACTGTTCAACATACTCAACACCTGCCACACTATTCGTAAAGCTAAACTAATTCCCAAAGTGTAACCAAAAGCCATGTGCAACTGATGCCATTCTTCCACATCGCCTGTTAAATATGCTCCTGTAAAGCTCAGTAGCATCACCATATGTAAAAAACGAATCATTAAATCTGTAGATGTTGATTGCTTCGCTGGCACAATATTTGTTTGCATATTCAACCTGGCTAGGTGTTTTTTTCTTATTACCAAGATATCGCATCAAGCTGAATTGAAAATTAAGATGCTTAAATCAAAGACCTAAAAACTTTAATTTTTTATAAAATATGAATAAAAAAATTGCGCTCAATGAGCGCAATTTTTAGATCAAACTTAGAAGTTAGATGATCGCTATTACAGTTTCGGATCACGCATTTGAACTAAGCTTGAATTTGCTTTACTTAAACTTTCTATGACTTTATTCATTACAGCTGGAATCAGACTGTCTGCCATTTGTGCCGCTTGTAAACCCAGTTTTTCACCCAATGTTGGTTTTTTACGAGTTTGAATTACATAAATATCATGCTGTGGCAATAAGCTCAGTAAGTATTCATCTGAAGTTTGTAGTTTATCCACCAAGTTTAAATCTAAAGCATCCTGACCATACCAATGCTCACCTGTTGCGACTTTTTCAATATTCAGTTGTGGGCGGTACTTTTCAACAAAGTGCTTAAACAGAACATGGGTTTGCTGCAACTCTTGTTCAAATTTTGCTTTGCCTTCCGCAGTATTTTCACCAAACATGGTCACGGTGCGCTTATATTCACCTGCAGTGTACATCTCAAAATCTATATTTTTTTCTTTCAGCAAGCGATTAAAGTTCGGTACTTGTGCCACTACACCAATAGAACCCAAAATGGCAAATGGCGCTGACACAATTTCTGAACCAATGCATGCCATCATATAGCCACCACTTGCCGCAACTTTATCGACACAAATGGTTAAATGAAATCCTGCATCACGTAAACGCACCAATTGCGCAGCAGCAAGTCCATAGCCATGTACCATGCCACCAGGGCTTTCTAGGCGCACCACCACACGGTCACGACCTGCTTTTGCTGTTGCCAAAACCAAAGTGATTTCTTCACGTAATTGCTCTACTGCAGATGCAGCAGTATCGCCTTTAAAGTCAAGTACATAAATTTTTTGATTGTTCTTTTTACGGGCTCGTGCTTCACGTGCCATTTGTTGGCTAAGTTGCAATAACTCAAGTTTAGATGCCGTAGTTTGCGCAATTTTTTTTCGTTGTTCGTTAATTCGCGCATTTAAATGGCTAATACGAATTTCGGCAGGTAATTTAGGTAAATGAAATAACATAGATCCGCAATTCTCAATTTTATTTGTGCTTAGCTTAAGATGAGGGCTGAACTTAAAAATTCAATATCACCTTGTTGATTTGCTTAATTTAATCGATTTTAAATCTCATTACCGTTTAATTTGTGCAAAATCAAAATCATGCTAGGTACTAAACATTCGTCATAAAAAAACCGCAAATCGGTTTGATTTGCGGTCCTTTTATACAGATTTTAAAAATTAACCAAAACGACCTGTAATATACGCTTCTGTTAATTGATGGTCTGGCTGAGTAAATACTTTTTCAGTTGCATTCACTTCAATCAAATCACCCAAATGGAAGTATGCAGTACGGTCAGATACACGTGCTGCCTGTTGCATAGAGTGCGTTACAATTGCAATTGTATATTGAGTAGAAAGTTCAGAAATTAATTCTTCTACTTTTGCCGTTGCAATTGGGTCAAGTGCCGAACATGGTTCATCCATTAAAATTACTTCTGGACTTACCGCAATGGTACGTGCGATACAAAGACGTTGTTGCTGACCACCCGACAAACCAGTACCTGGTTGGTTCAAACGGTCTTTCACTTCATCCCACAAACCAGCTTTACGCAAACTGTTTTCTACAATTTCTTCCAAATCGTATTTATCGCGCGCTAAACCATGCAGTTTAGGGCCATAGGCTACGTTTTCAAAAATTGATTTTGGAAATGGGTTTGGCTTTTGGAACACCATACCAACTTGCGCACGTAATAATACGACGTCAAGGTTAGGATCATAAATGTCTTGGTTATCCAACATCACTTTACCCGTTACACGACAGCTATCAATGGTGTCGTTCATACGGTTTAAAGTACGCAAGAAAGTAGATTTACCGCAACCAGATGGACCAATAAATGCAATCACTTCATTTTCATAGATATTTAAATCAATACCTTTGATTGCTTCAGATTCACCATAGTACACATGCACATCATTGGTACTTAATTTCACATTTGAAGACTTAGCTTCTTTTTTGCTAGACGCTTGTGTATCAAACTGTGAAACAAACGAAGTTGATGATTGCTTCTGTTCTACATCTGGAGATGTAAATTGGCTTTGCTGTGGATTCACTTGTTTATCCTGTTCTAAGGAATTTGGTTTTTCTGTGCTTGCTACAGTATTCATATTCTGCCCTCAATTACCAGCGTACTTCAAACTTCTTACGTAACCAGATTGCAAGGCTGTTCAAGCCAATCATTAACGCAAGCAATACGATAATGGCTGCAGCGGTACGTCCTTCAAAGAAGTTACGCATTTCATTACCCTGCCATAAGAAAATTTGCACAGGTAACGCAGTAGATTGATCAAATGGAGTTGCTGGTACACTGGCAACAAAGGCACTCATACCAATTAATAACAATGGTGCAGTTTCACCTAAAGCTTGTGCGACACCAATAATTGCACCCGTTAAAATACCCGGCAATGCAAGTGGGAGTACATGGTGGAACACAGTTTGTAAACGCGATGCGCCCAAACCTAAAGCTGCCTGACGAATAGACGGTGGCACTGCTTTTAACGATGCACGTGTGGTAATAATTACGGTTGGTAAAGTCATTAAACTTAACACTAAACCACCCACCAACGGTGCAGACAATGGTAAGTGCATCCAACCAATAAAGATGGCAGCACCTAACAAACCGAACACAATAGAAGGTACAGCAGCCAAGTTGTTAATGTTCACTTCAATAATATCAGTAATGGCATTTTTTGGCGCAAATTCTTCTAAGTAAATTGCCGATGCCACACCAATTGGAATCGAAATAAAGATCACAATTAGCATCATGAATAAAGAACCCATGAATGCACCCGCCAAACCAGATGTTGCAGGAGAACTACGTGAGTCTGGGCTAACAAAAATGTTGGTATTGAATGTACTTTCAATAATGCCTTGTGACTCTAACTTGTCTGCCAATTGACGTACTTCAGGGCTTAACTGTTGCTGCTCATCTGGCAGGCTACGGTCAATATTACCTTCTAACCATACATCTACGTTAGCATCTGCAAGTACTTTAACATCTTTGGTTTGACCAATCAGTGATGGATCAGCCAACACCATGTCACGTACACGGTACGCTTCAGAACTGGTATATAAATAGCCAAGATCATCACGCTGTGCTTCTAGCGCTTTATCTTTAGCAATAATGCCGTTCACAATGAGGGCATCCCAATCTACCATGCCCATTTCAGTTTGCCACGCAATCATACGTTCTTCGTATTGGGCTGGTGACTCACCTGCAATTGCTTTCGGTTTTGGACCTACATTCACAACTGCTGGATCGAAATAAATTGGAAGGCTCATGCTGCTTTGCCAAAATGCTGGCAAGCCTTTGGCCAAAATACTGCCAAAAAGCAACACGACAAAGAATAAACCTGCGATAACTGCCGACAGCCCCATAATACGGAAAGTTTTTTCCTTACGATGGCGCTTACCCAATGAACTGGCGATAGTCTTTTTACGTTGTTCACGTAATTCGGCAGCAGCTTGTGGATCTAACTGATCCAAAGACGATGTATTTGAAGTACTCATTAGTCGTATTGCTCACGATATTTACGCACGATGTATAGTGCAACAATGTTCAAACCTAAGGTAATCACGAACAGGGTCAAGCCAAGTGCGAAAGCAACCAATGCTTGCGGACTTGCGAAATCTGTATCACCTGTTAATTGGTTGACAATCGTAATCGTAACCGTAGATACCGCCTCTAATGGGTTTGCGTGTAGTAAAGGACTATTACCTGCAGCTAACACCACAATCATGGTTTCACCAATCGCACGTGACGCAGCAAGTAAGAACGCACCAATCACCCCTGGTAATGCAGCTGGCATAACTACACGGCGAATGGTTTCAGATTTGGTTGCACCCAAGCCTAAAGAACCATCACGTAGCGCACGCGGCACTTGCGTAATAATGTCATCAGACAATGAAGATACAAATGGAATGATCATAATACCCATGACCAGACCTGCAGTTAATGCACTAGTGGCATTAATATCGAGTCCAATTAAGGCACCTGCAGTTTTTAAGAACGGACCAATGATCATCATGGCAAATACACCATATACAATCGTTGGAATACCCGCTAAAACTTCAATGGTTGGTTTTGCCCAAGCACGGAATTTAGGAGATGCATATTCTGCTAGATAAATTGCAATCATTAAGCCAATTGGTACTGCAACAAGTAAGGCAATACCACTGACCATTAAGGTACCCCACAGCAATGGCAATAAACCATAACTGCCGTCTGCACTACCCGATGTACTAAAACCTGGGTTCCAGACAGTACCAAAGAAGAAATCCAGTGGGCTAACGAAACTAAAGAATCGCATTGCTTCACTGAACATAGACATCACAATACCGACTGTAGTCAGAATCGCGACACCAGAACATAATGCCAAAGAAATGTTGATGATTTTTTCAACTTGGTTACGTGCGCGGAATTGTTGTGAAACACGTTTCTTTGCCCACACCAGACCAAATAAAGCCGCACAAATAACAACCGCAAGTTTAGCGTATGAACCAATCGTTGCTACTTTAGACAATTGCTCTGCTGCTGCAATTTCATAAGCAGCTGGTGTATCACTTACACCAAAACCAGAAGCAATCGCTTGTACACGATCAACCAAAACACTGGTACTTGCAGGATCTAGACCAGCAGCAATGTGCACAGGCACATTATTTAACACCACTTGCTCTAGAATACTTGGTTCAACCAAGTTCCAAACAATCAAAATTAAAAAAGCAGGGATACCACACCATAATGCTACCAACGCACCATAATATCCTGGGCGTGAATGTAACATTGCAGAGTTATTTCCCTTACCTGCTAGGTTACGGCTCTTGCTTAACCCGATTTGATAGGCTATGGCGATAATGGCCAATAACACACCTATGAGTAGCAGATTCATGTATTCTCCACTGTTTTTTCAATTTCGTTTTTGAAAAAACATTTCTTAGCAAAAAGCCGATGGCAGGTCATCCCTGCCATCAGCTGTTTTAACTCAAATTACTTAACCGCTTTACCAGCTTTGAAGTTAGCAAGAACTTGTGCACGCTCTTTGTCAGACATAGAAATTAAGCCTGCTTTGTCTAACTTAGAACCTTTACCAGATACTTTTTTGCTCAAGAAGTATTCAGTAAACTCTGGTAAGCCTTTGATTGATTTAAGGTGCTCACCTTTCACGTAGAAGAACAATGGACGTGATACAGGGTAAGAACCATTTAAGATTGTGTTTTCAGACGGTGCTACGTTGTTTACAGTTGCAACACGTAAACGGTCACGGTTTTGGTCATAGAAGCCTAAACCAAATACACCTACTGCGCTTGGAGAAGTTTTCAAGCGAGCCAATGTTTCTGTGTAGTCACCCGCAATTTCAATTACACGACCATCTTTACGGAAAGATGTACATGCTTTTTTCTTCGCATCTTTGTCTAAAGCTTTAATTGCTGAGTAAGCTTCACAGCCTGCATCAACCATTTTTTCTTGGAACACTTCACGTGTACCGTGGTTAGATGCTGGAATAACTAAAGTGATAGGCTCATTTGGAAGTGTTTTGTCAATTTGGTTCCAACGAGTATATGGGTTAGCAACCATTTTACCTTTAGATGGTAATTCAGCTGCAATTGCTGCAAACACGTGGTAAGGTTTTAATTTATAAGCTGCTTTGTTTGCATTTGATGCAAATACGATACCGTCGTAACCAATTTTAATTTCTAAAACTTGGTTAACACCAGCTTTTTTACAAGCTGCTAATTCTGAATCTTTAATTTTACGAGAAGAGTTCGCGATGTCGATTGTGTTATCACCTACACCGTTACAGAACTGCTTCAAACCACCTGAAGAACCGCCTGAACCAACAACTGGAGTTTTGAATTGTGGGAAAGTATTACCAAATTCTTCTGCTACAATACTTGCGTATGGTAGAACGGTTGAAGAACCCGCGATTTGGATGGTGTCACGAGCTGCGTTTGCAGTTGTTGTTACAGCTGCTGCAGATACGGCTAAAGCAATGGCGATGTTTGTAAAGCGCATTCTGTTCTCTCTCAATGTATGCAAGTTCGGAGTACGTCACTTGTTATTAAGTTTTGTACTTATTTCGATAACTGCATTGTGGTTTTATAATATGACAGCCATGTTACAACTTTGTTACGCTTTGGTTATATTTGCCTTTTCTGCATTGATTTATTTTAATTTCCTTAAAAATCAATATGTAATAAAATATTATTGTGCTCATTTTTTTCTTAAATTTATTTTTAAAATGTAATAATTCATGCCAATATCATCTTTTTTCATGAATTTTTCTGAAATATTTGCTGTTTTATTCATCAATTCTAATTATTTTCTATGACAAATACGCCTAAAACCATTGAAGAATCTACGATGAACTCTTTTATTACACTCAAATTAACAAAACATTTTTAGCCCCGTTCTACGCTCGCTAAACAATAGGCACAAAAAAAGCCACCGTAGTGACTTCTTTTGCTGTATTTGATCAAAATTGCTGTAATTCAGCCATTAGTCAATTGCTGGTGTATATGTACCTGCAGCAATTGCATCTTTAATACGTTCTGCTTCAGTTAAGACCAAACCAAGTAAGTTCTTCACGTTGTCTAATGTTGCAACAGGGCTTAACGTCGTCATTTTCAATGATTGGACATTGCCTACTTTGGTTACACCAATATTAGCTTCACCACGCGCAAATAATTCATCTGCCACGTTTTGGTTCAGGCTATCTAAGAACTCTGCAGGATAACCTTCAGGCACAACACGGAACAATACAGAAGCAAACTGAGGCTCAACCAATAACTCTAAACCTGCCGTTGCTTTAATATAGTCAGCAACATCACGAGTTAAGGTCACACCATGGTCAATCATTGAACCGTAGAGCTCTTCACCTAAGGCTTCAATAGTCATCCAAAGTTTCAATGCATCAAAACGACGTGTCGTTTGTAGTGACTTAGACACAAGGTTTGGTACACCGTGTTCTTCATCATACGCAGAGTTCAAATATTCTGCTTCATAGTGCATGAAACGATAGTTCGCTTCATCTTTCAGCAAGAACGCACCGCACGAAATTGTTTGGAAATAATGCTTATGGAAATCAAGTGTTACAGAATCTGACAACTCAATACCATCAAGCATGTCACGATGACTGTTAGAAAGAATTAATGCCCCACCCCAAGCCGCGTCAATATGCATCCACGCGCCATATTGATTGGTGATGTCACGAATTTTTCTGAGTGGATCAATCGCACCTGCATCGGTTGTACCCGCAGTTGCAACCACACAGGCAACAATCTTACCTTCTGCTTTTAAATGTGCCATGGTTTGCTCAAGCGCAACCACGTCCATTTGTGCATTTTCATTCACAGGTACAGTAACAACCGACTGGAAGCCCATGCCCATCATCGCCATGTTCTTTTGCACAGAGAAGTGTGCATTTTCAGAACAAATGACTTTTACGTTGCGCATTGCATCGCTTGGTACACCATCACGCTGAACAGACCACGGATTACCGTTTTCATCTTTCCAGTTTTTCGCAATACAAGCATCACGCGCTAACAACACACCCATCAAGTTAGACTGTGTACCACCTGATGTGAACACACCTGCCTGACCTGCGCCATAGCCAACTTTTTGACGTAACCAGTCAATTAGCTGTACTTCCATCAATGAACCAGCAGGGCTTTGATCCCATGAGTCCATAGATTGGTTGGTTGCGTTAATTAACACTTCTGCAATTTGGCTTGCCACCATGGTTGGGCAATGCAAATGCGCCAAAGAATGTGGATGATGAACTTTTAAACTTTTATTTAAGAAAAGCTCTACCATGCGTTCCAATGACTTTTGTACACCTAAACCCTGTTTAGACGGCTGGAAAGCAATCGCTTCACGCAATTCTTTAATGCTACCGCCCGTGTACATTTTGTCATTTTGCAACCATGCTGCGACTGCTTGAGTCGCTTGCTCCATTGCTGCACTGTAGTCAGCAATGGATTGAGCATCATTGCAGAGTAACGCTTTACGATGTTCTGCAAAATCTACCATAAACTTATGCGCCTCGTACTGCGACTAACGCTTCAGCAATTGCTTTCTTGAAGCGAGCGATAACTTCTACACATTCTTCTTGTGTAATGATCAATGGGCAAAGTAAACGAATTACCGTACCGCCACGACCGCCTTTTTCAAGCAATAATTTGTTGTCAAAACATGCAGCTTGAACAGCAGCAGCCAATTGAGAATCTGCTGGGTAAGCACCTAAACGGTCTTTTTCTTGGCGTTCATCTACAATTTCAATACCAATCATTAAACCGCGACCACGCACATTACCAATACATGGGAATTCAACCGCTAATTTTTTCAATTCAGCTTGAAGGAACTCACCACGCTCTTGTGCGTTTTGTGCCAAGTTTTGTTCTTTAATAGTTTTAAGGACAACAAGACCTGTACCCATCGCCAATTGGTTACCACGGAAAGTACCCGTGTGCCCTGCTGGCTGCCATGCGTCAAACTTACGTTTAATAGCAAGTACAGCTAATGGCAAGCCACCACCAACAGCTTTAGACATAACAATCACGTCTGGCTCAATACCTGCATGTTCAAATGCAAACATTTTGCCTGAACGTGCAAAGCCCGCTTGTACTTCGTCTAGAATTAAAACGATGTTGTGCTTTTCAGTCACTTCACGGATTTTCTTCAACCATTTTACTGGTGCAGTCACAACACCGCCTTCACCCTGAATTGCTTCAAGAATTACAGCTGCAGGCTTAGTGACACCGCTTTCTACATCTTCAATAAAGTTTTCAAAATAATACGTTAACGCATCTACACCCGCTTCGCCACCAATGCCAAGTGGGCAACGGTATTCATGCGGATACGGCATAAATTGAACACCAGGCATTAAACCATTTACTGCATTTTTTGCAGACAGGTTACCTGTCATGGCCAATGAGCCATGTGTCATACCATGATAGCCACCTGAGAAACTAATAACTGAGCTACGACCTGTGTAGGTTTTTGCCAGTTTAATTGCAGCCTCAGTGCCATCTGCACCTGTAGGACCACAGAATTGTAAGCAATACTCTTCTTGGCCGCCAGGCATGTGTGAAAGCAACGCTTCAGTAAAAGCATCTTTCAAAGGTGTCGTTAAATCTAGGGTGTGTAATGGCAAACCACTCGCTAAAGTGTCTTGGATGCTTTGAACCACCGCAGGATGGTTATGACCCAATGCCAAGGTCCCTGCCCCAGCCAAACAATCTAGGTACTCAGTACCTTCAACATCGGTAACCCAACAACCCAGTGCTTTCGCTATCGCTAACGGTAATTTACGAGGATAACTACGCACATTCGATTCCATCTGACTTTGGCGAGTCAAGTAGTATTCGTTTGTGGAATGGTTGGCAGGGTTTACAGAAGTAACGCTCATATCGAATTACCATCTCTGATATGGGTTGAAAGAAATAAGTCTGGTGACTTGCGGTCCTTTGACTCGGTGCTTTTTTGATCTAGCGAGATAGAGTTTTGTTCTTCAAGACTAGGAAGCGGGATAATACCTAATTTTTCTAGAAAATAAACAGGTTTAACCCAAATATTGCCTAATTTCATCGAAAAAACATATCTTGCAGATGATTCGATTGAATTATCATCTTACATTGTGACAAAGGAAAGAAAATTTAACTCTTTCCTATTCCTTTATACTTTCTTTTGAGCAATCTCTCAAGCTGTGCAGCATTTATTTTCAAAATAGTATAGATCATTATTTTTATTGAATTTTATAAATCTGAATTTACTGCAATTTTATAGTGAAATTTTACAAAGCCACCACAATTTCGACTAAAAATCCTCACAAAGCAAAGTTACTATTTAAAGCAGACAAATCATCTCCAAAATTTCCGATAATTTGAACAATAGGTCAGAATATGCGTTTACTTTCTCTCGCTGCTACGCTCTTGGCTGCTGGTGCTGCCAGTACGGTATTTGCTCAGCAAAATGAATCACTGAATTACAATATCGTCAATGTACAAGCTGAAGCTTCACGCGAAGTTTCAAATGATCAAATGCATGCAGTACTGTACATTGAAAAAAGTCACAAACAACCTGCAGAGTTGGCTTCGCAAATCAATCAGTTAATGAGCCAAGCTATTGCAACTGCACGTAAATATCCACAAGTGAAGGTAGAAACAGGTTCACAAACCACTTATCCAATTTACGACAATGACAGCCGTAAGTTAAAAGAATGGCGTGGTCGTGCCGAAGTGCGCGTGCAAAGCACCGACTTTAAAGCCGCAAGCCAATTGGTGAGTGAGCTACAACAAAACTTCCAAACCCAATCAATTAATTTTAGCGTGTCGGATGCGCAGCGTAAAAAAGTTGAAAATGAGTTGATGGTCGAAGCTTCTAAAAACTTCCAGCAACGTGCGCAAATGCTCAGTCAGGCTTGGAATAAATCGGGCTATAACTTAGTAAATTTAAACCTGAATACCAATTCTTATTTCCCGCAGCCTGTTATGCGCGCGAGTATGGCTAAATTTGCAGTCGCGGAATCGGCAGTAGCTGATCAAGATATGGCGGCGGGTGAATCTAAAATTACCGTTAATGCAAATGGAACGATTCAGTTTAAATAAAAATCTGAATTTACCTAAAACTGCTCTTCAAGATTCATTCACTTGAATCATCTGAGCATATAAAAAATCCCGCACGGCGAACCAAGCGGGATTTTTTATAATTTAAACTTAATTCAAAGCTTAAAACGTGAGCAAAATTTAGTAGATTGCCATGTGATTGCGGTGAATCATCTCCAGTGAACGTGCTTCACCTAAGACTTGATGCACTTTGTCGGATGCCAAACCTTTGACTAAGTCTGCAGAGCGTGAACTGAAGTTTACACGTCCAACTGCCACACGATGGCCTTGCGTATCTACACATTCCACCACATCACCACGGTCAAAATGCCCTTCTACGGCTTTTACACCCACAGGCAATAAACTGCGATGATTTTCTTTAATGGCTTTGACTGCACCATCATCAATGACCAAACGTCCTGCTGTTTGTAAATGTGCTGCCAACCATTGTTGATGTGCGGCAATACGGTCATTATCGGTAATAAATAAAGTACCCAACAATTCGCCCGCCATTAAACGCGCAAGTACGTTGTCACTTTCACCACTGGCAATCAACGTCGGACAGCCCGATTTAGCCGCTAAACGTGCCGCACGAACTTTAGTCAGCATACCGCCACGCCCAAACTTACCGCCACCACCTGCCATATCGAACAAGCTTTCATCCAAAGCACGTACGGTATGGAATAGTTTTGCATTTGGGTTAGAACGTGGGTCAGAGTCAAACATGCCTTGCTGATCAGTCAAAATGATCAGTAAGTCTGCATGCACTTGCCCTGCTACCATTGCAGCTAAGGTGTCGTTATCACCAAAACGAATTTCATCGGTAGAGACTGTGTCATTTTCATTAATGACAGGAATCACACGCCATTCAATCAGGTTCTGCAAAGCATCACATGAGTTTAAATAACGACGACGATCTGCCAGATCATCATGCGTTAAAAGTACTTGTGCCGTTTGAATTTGGTGTTTTTCCAACACACTTGACCAAGTCTGAATTAACCCCATTTGACCAATGGCAGCACATGCCTGAAGACTGGGTAGATCAGTGGGTCGATGTTCTAGTTTCATTCGCACCATACCTTCAGCCACAGCTCCCGATGACACCAAAATAATTTCGTGTCCTGCATTGTGTAGATCTGCAATTTGTCCCGCCCAATGCGAGATTGCATCTAAATCTAAACCTTGCCCATTGGCTGTGAGTAAAGATGATCCGATTTTAACAACGATTCGTTTACAACCCTTGAGCTGACGTTGCCCATCTACCACTTCTATCATCTTGTCCTCAGTCACTTTTTGTAGCGCTTAGCGTACGTAGTACACTTCTACATCGCCATCTTCACCATCATCGTCTTCATCATCATCGCCCAACATACCTGCAAGACGTTGCTGACGGCGCATCTCACGATACGCTTCTTTCGCGGCAATGGTTTGTTCTCGTGTTTCAGCTTCTAGCTGATCACGGAATGCTTTCATTTCTGCAGCATAGTCAGGATCTTCAACTTCACGTTCGCGTTGTTGCTCAATTTGATCCATCAGGTAATAAACCACTTGCTGAGTACCTTCAGACATTAAGCCTGAAGTTTTAAATACAGGGCCGTCCCACTGCAATTCTTCCAGAATGTGTTTACACCACTCTTCGCGTGAATCTTCAGGAATTTGATCCAGTTTATTTAACACCAACACCATTGGCAATTTAGCCAAAGTTGGAGAGAATTTTTTCAATTCTTCCATAATGGCTTTGGCATTATACGCTGGGTCAGAGCCATCAATAGGCTGAACATCTACAATGTGTAGCAAAATACGGGTACGTGCCAAGTGTTTCAAAAAACGAATACCAAGGCCTGCACCTTCAGCCGCACCTTCAATTAGCCCTGGAATATCGGCCATCACAAAAGAACGATGACGGTCTGCATCTACCACACCCAAGTTTGGCACCATGGTGGTAAATGGATAGTCGGCTACTTTTGGTTTTGCCGCAGAAACAGCACGAATGAACGTTGACTTACCCGCATTTGGCATACCCAATAAGCCAACATCCGCAAGTACTTTTAACTCCAGACGAATTTCACGGAACTCACCTTTGGTACCATGCGTAAATTTACGCGGGGTACGGTTGGTCGATGATTTAAAGTGCGTATTCCCTAAACCACCATCTCCACCTTGTGCAACCAATACTTTCTGACCGCTTTCGACTAAATCTGCAATGATGTCGCCAGAGTCGGTATCTACAATGGTCGTTCCCACTGGTACTGTCAATACAACAGATTCACCGCCACGACCAGCACAGTTTGCGCCAGAACCATTTTTACCACGTTCAGCGCGAAATTTACGGGTATAACGATAATCTACAAGGGTGCTTGCGTTGTCGTCGGCTTGCACATAAATACTGCCGCCACGTCCACCATCACCACCATCTGGTCCACCAAATGGTACGAATTTTTCTCGGCGAAAACTGGCTACGCCATTGCCACCGTCGCCAGCCTCTACGGTAATGACTGCTTCATCAACAAAGCGCATCTTGCCAATCCTCTAAAACTTTAAAAGCCGTATATTCTGCCATATTTTAGAAAATTTCTCGAATTATATTTATGCAATCGTATCAACTCAGGCTTTTTATATCAGGAACGTCAAAATCACTGATTTATTTTAACAATCATGTGATCGTTTTTTCTTATTTCTCCTTCTTAGGTTAAATTCTTATAGTGCATCCGCCCTTTTTGTTTTACTTGCATTTATGTCTGACTCTGCAACCACAACAACTGCTTTATCTCCTCAATTTATTTTACTGATGGCAACAGCATGTGGTTTATGTGCAGGCTCTGCTTATTTTAACCAACCGCTGATTTATTCAATTGAAAAAAGTTTAGGCATCAGCACCAGCCAAGCAGGTTTTGCAGTAGTACTTGCACAAATCGGCTATGGTTTAGGATTAATGTTACTTGTGCCTTTGGGCGATTTACTCAATAAAAGAAAATTGATTGTGAGTTTGATGGTCTTTGCAGCACTCTCACAAATTTTACTGTCCTTTAGCAGCAATTTAACCATGCTGTATTTCTTTACGGTATGTGCCACATTTGGTGCGATTTCCGCACAGGTTTTAATTCCTTTTGCATCAAGCATTAGTCCACCCGAATCGAGTGCTGCCATTGTAGGCAAACTGATGAGTGGTTTGGTGATGGGTATTATTTTATCGCGCACCTTTGCTGGTTTTGTTTCGACCTTTTGGTCTTGGGAAGGTGTTTATTTAAGTAGCGGCATAATCACCCTACTGTTTGCAGGGCTGATGTGGAAAAAGCTACCTTCTACAACTGCCAATAAAAATTTGACCGTGGTAGCTATTTATCGTTCTCTAATACAATTGGCCACCACCCAGCCACATTTAATTCGCAGAGCCTGCGCAGGTGCTTTGGGTTTCGCTATTTTGTCCTTGGTTTTTACTTCCATGACTTTTGTTTTAGCCAATCCGCCTTATCATTTTAGTGATTTTCAAATTGGGCTTTTTGGCTTATTGGGTGTGATTGGTATTTTTTCTTCGAGCTGGTCAGGTAAAACGGTAGGCAAAGGACATGAAAATTTTGTCGCTATGCTCTGTATCAGTTTGATGTTGTTTTCTTGCATTCCACTCTTTTTTGCACAGCAGAATATTATGGCTTATGCAGTGGGCGTATTGATGAGTTATTTTGGCCTCACTGCATTTCACGTACTGAATCAGAACTTGGTGTATCGAATTGATGCTACCGCACGCTCACGTATTAATGCCGTATATATGACCATTTATTTTTCTGGTGCAGCACTTGGTTCTCTGACGGCGGTCTACGCATGGCAGCACTGGGGTTGGATGGGCTGTGTCGCGAGTATTTTAATATTTGCCGTAGGTATTTTATTGATTGATCGTTATGATTTTAGACAGCAAGAAAGATAATTATTCTGACAGAGTCTGATTGATATTTTTTTCTAAATAATCAATCAACTGATTAACTTTTTCTGCAATTTGTGAACCTTCAAACGTAAGTTGATACTCCACTTTAGGTGGTACGGTTGGATAGACAGTGCGTAAAATCAAACCATCTTGTTCTAAAATTTTCAGGGTTTGTGCCAACATTTTTTCACTCACCCCTTCAATGCGCTGTCTTAACTCACTAAAGCGATGTAAACCCTCACTCAAACAATGCAGCACCAACATCGACCATTTATTGGCAAGGTGTTCTAACAAAATACGAGATGGACAATCTTTGGCAAGGACTTGTCCGAGTACATGACTGCTGGCATATTGCATAACGTGATCCTTGTGTAGATTGACCTTAAAAGTTGAATTAAAAATCAAGCTTACTTTTAAACATAGACTTTATTTTTGTAAGTTTAGAATAACTTATTTTGCTAAAACTTCAAATATCTATCATACGCTTTAAGCATAGAAAAAATGTATAAAAAAAGAGCCTTAAAAAGGCTCTTTTTCAAATTCTGATGTTACAAATTATGCATTTGTTTCAGCAGGAATTTTTGGATAACTTACGCCGCCCATTTGCTCAGCGATACGTAATACTTGACAGCTATAACCCACTTCGTTGTCATACCAAACGTAAGCAGTTAAACGGTTGCCAGAAGTAATGGTTGCTTGCGCGTCAAATACACCCGCAGTACGTGAACCAATGAAGTCGCTTGAAACCACTTCAGTCGAGTTGGTATAACCAATCTGACCTTGAAGGTTAGAGTGAATTGAAATTTGACGAATATATTCGTTCACTTCTTCACGATCTACTTCTTTCTCAAGCGTTAAGTTCAAGATAGCAAGTGATACGTTTGGCGTTGGAACACGTACAGAGTTACCTGTTAATTTACCTTGCAATGCAGGCAATGCTTTCGCAACTGCTTTTGCTGCACCAGTTTCAGTAATAACCATGTTCAAAGTTGCCGCACGACCACGACGATCTGCCTTGTGGTAGTTATCAATCAAGTTTTGGTCATTGGTAAATGAGTGCACAGTTTCAACGTGACCATTCACAACAGTGTATTTGTCATGCAACACTTTTAAAGTTGGTGTGATTGCATTCGTTGTACAGCTTGCTGCAGAAATAATGGTATCTTCATCAAGAATGTCAGCTTGGTTTACGCCGTAAACCACGTTCTTCATGTCGCCTTTACCTGGTGCAGTTAAAATTACGCGTGCAGCACCTGGGCATTGAAGGTGTTGAGCAAGACCTTCTGCATCACGCCATTTACCTGTGTTGTCAATGACTAAAGCATTGTTGATGCCGTAAGCTGTGTAATCTACTTCAGATGGGTTAGATGCATAGATCACTTTGATGAAGTTACCATTTGCGATAATGGCTTCATTTTCTTCATCTACAGAAATAGTGCCTGCAAACGGACCGTGAATAGAGTCACGACGTAGCAAAGATGCACGTTTTTCTAAATCACCGTCAGATGATTTACGTACCACAATAGCTTTAAGGTTTAAGCCACGACCAAGACCTGATTGACCAATGATTAAACGTGCAAGAATACGACCGATACGACCAAAACCGTAAAGAACAACATCTTTGCTTTCTACTGTTGTTGGGTTACCTGCTAAAGATTTCACAGCGTCTGCAACAAATGCATCTACATCGCCGCCTTTTTCTTTATATTCAACAGCAAGTTTACCCAAGTCAACTTCTGCTGAACCAATGTTCTCTACTTTGGTTAAAGCTTCAAGAATTGGGAATGTGTGAACAACTGAAAGTTCTACATCCATCATACGAGTACGACGGTGTGCTTTCAAAATTTGGATCACAGAACGGTTAACTAAAGAACGACCAAATACTGAAACCATGATATTTTTTTCACGGTACAACTGACCGAGTAAAGCAATCATACGTTCCGCGATTTCTTCACGGTTTTTCCAGCGACCTTGGTGCTCTGCGTGTAGGGCGATGATAGTCTCTTTGCTCACAGATACGTCCTCTAATTAATTGTATATCTAGGCATGAATTTCAAAACCCGATAATTGTAATGGAATTGTCGTCAAGATTGAATCAAAAGCTGGCATTGACCCGACTATTTTCTTATATATTCACTATAAATTCATAAAATAGTTGTAATTATTTTTGTGATTTTACTTTTTTCATTCAATGTTCAATTTTTCAGGCCAAAAACTTGGCAGGTATATTTAAGCTTCATCTGCTTTTTCTATACCTTAAATTCAAAAAAGATCATTTTTTCAAACTAAGATGTATCGGCAAACCTTTAAACCATCTTCTTTGTATTTCTACAGAAGTATGCCAATAGATTTTTAAGATATTTATCGCTCTGATTGCTGCTCTATCTTCTGCTGTAAATCTTGCTGATTCTGTTTTTGCTTTCTTAAATGCAAACAACCTTCCATTACCAGCAACGCCACCGCCAACCAAATTGGAATATAGGTCAGCCATTCCCCTGCTTCTATTCGCTCACCCAATAACATTGAGGCAAAAGCCAACAGCACAGGTTCTAAATAACTCAATAAGCCAAAAATCACAAAAGGCAAATAACGACTGGCCAAAATATAACTACCCAGCCCTAATGCACTTAAAAAACCCAGTCCCAATACCGCCCAAATTAAATGGGGAAAATTTGCAATGACTTGCAAACTGTCACTATAGACAAAGGCCAAATACAGCGAAATAGGAATCACGAGCAGCAAATCCCACCAAAAACCACCCAAGTGATCGGTTTGAAAGACACGACGTAAAAAGAAATATAAAGGATAGGCAAAAGCGACATATAAGGTTTCCCACGCCACACTGCCAATCCGCCAAATTTCGTGACTGACACCCAACACCGCCAAGGCAACTGCTGCCATTTGCCAAGTTGATAATTTTTCTTTATAGAGCACGCAACCGACCAAGACCATCACCAAGGGTAATAAGAAATACCCGAGAGATACTTGTAGACCTCGCCCGTTAATAGGTCCCCATAGAAATAGCCATAATTGCGTGGTGCATAAAAAAGAACTGGCAAGCAACCACAACAGTAAAAGCGGTTGTTGTTTAATGCGTGAAAAAATAGCGAAAATATGCTTAAAATCTCCCGACCACCACATAAATACGGTCAGGAATGGCAAGGTTGCCAACATACGCCACGCAAACGTTTCTTCGCTGTCTAAAGGCTTTAAGAGTTGGGTATAAAAGTACAACAGTCCAAAAGTGACCGATGCCAAAACCGATAATGCTACGCCTTTATACATCTACCCACTCCTGCCCAAGTGTGCATTATACCGATATTGTAATGACAGCATATTGACTGCTTAAAATTTTGCAAAGAAGTGCATCATTTTTCTACATTTTTAATAGAATTATTTTACTACATGTTCAAATCTAAGATTTTTTTCACACATAAAAAACCACGCAGTCTGTGCGTGGTCCATCCATCTTTAAATTATTAAGCTCGCTATTTAACTGAGCAGGTTATCATGCTTTTAGCTATGGCTTAGCTCTTCTATTTCACTTTATTCTTCAGCTGACTTTTTCTTTGGTGTATGTTGGGTATAAATCACATCCCCCAAATCATAGCCTAATGATTTAGCATAATTCAGATATTCCGTAACCACAGCCTGATCGGGCTGCGCGGTGCGCGACAGTACCCATAAATATTTACGGCGTGGCTCACCTACCAATACCGTTTGGTAATCTTCATCAAGTTTTAATACCCAATAATCACCGCGTCCTACAGGTAACCAGCGTACAACTTCAGGTAAAAAGCTGACTTTAAGTTTGCTGTTAAAAGGCGCATTTTGCACAAAAGCTTCACCCAATGCGCGCATTTGTTTGCCATCTTTTCCAGTACAACGGTTATCGACCTGCACATTGCCATTTTCATTTAAGGTATAGGCTGCGGTTACATTGGAAGCACATTTATTCTGAAAATAGAGAGGTTTTCTCGCCACTTCATACCAAACGCCCAAATACTTATCTAACTCAACTTTTTCAACCGTTTTCATCGGCTCATTGGTTTTGGAATAGGCCAAAGTGGCTGCACCTAAACCTATTAGTACCGCTCCACCTAGGGCAATTTTGGCGAGTCGTGCACCTGCAAACGGGAGTTTTTTAGCAGTCATACAATACCTCTAAGCTCTAATTTTAAAGTCAATTTCATTTATCTTCTTCAAAATAACCGCAAGCTTTTCAATTTACTGTATGGATATGTAAATATTGAAACTCAAATTCACATGCACGTAGTTGGACGCATAAAGCATTTACAATAATAAGGTAAAGCTGAAGATTTAGCCCGATTGCAGCATTTGTGCTTTTAAACGCAGAATTTCATCTCTTAAACGTGCCGCCTGTTCAAATTGCAATTCTTTAGAGGCTTTTAGCATCTCTTTTTCAAGCTTAGCAATGTGTTTTGCATACAGTTTAGGATCGGCCAAAATATGCTGTTCATCGGCACTCAAAGCACGGGTTTGTGCATTGATTTTTTCATCGACCTGTTCATCATTCAGCACTTCGCCCGTATCAATTTCTTTAATGACCTGACGCACGGCACTGCGAGGTGTAATACCGTGTAAGGTATTAAATTCAATCTGTTTAGCACGACGACGGTCTGTTTCATCTATGGCTTTTTGCATAGAGTCCGTAATGCGGTCTGCATATAAAATTGCTTTGCCTTTTAAGTTACGTGCTGCACGTCCAATAGTTTGAATCAATGAACGTTCCGAGCGTAAAAAACCTTCTTTATCGGCATCTAAAATAGCCACTAAAGAGACTTCTGGCATATCCAGACCTTCACGCAACAAGTTAATGCCAACCAGTACATCATGCACACCTGTACGCAATTCGTGAATAATTTTAACCCGCTCCACGGTATCAATATCTGAGTGTAAATAAGCCACTTGAATACCGTATTCTTTTAAATATGAGGTTAAATCTTCAGCCATGCGTTTGGTTAAAGTCGTGACCAACACCCGCTCATTCAGTTCTTTGCGTATATTAATTTCTGAAAGCACATCATCCACTTGCGTCAGCACAGGACGAATTTCTATTTCAGGGTCAATCAACCCTGTTGGACGCACCACTTGCTCTACAATTTGCTGTGATTTTTCCAATTCATATTGTGCAGGTGTGGCACTCACATAAATTGTGGATGGCACGATGCGCTCCCATTCTTCAAATTTCATGGGACGGTTGTCCAACGCACTTGGCAAACGGAAACCATAATTCACCAAGTTTTCTTTACGGGAGCGGTCACCTTTATACATTGCGCCTATTTGTGGCACAGTCACGTGTGACTCATCAATAATTAGCAAAGCATCATCAGGTACATAATCAAACAAAGTTGGTGGAGCTTCGCCTGCGGGACGGCCAGACAAATGTCGTGAATAGTTTTCAATGCCATTGGTATAACCCAATTGTTGCATCATCTCTAAATCATAACGGGTACGCTGTTCTATACGCTGCGCTTCCAGCAATTTGTCGTGTTCACGGAAAAACACCAAACGCTCTTTCAACTCTTCTTTAATGGTACCAATCGCGCGTTCCAAATTATCTTTAGGCGTTACATAGTGACTTTTAGGATATATCGTCACCCGTGGTACTTTGCGTACCAATTTGCCTGTGAGTGGATCAAACCAGCGAATCGAATCAACTTCATCATCAAACAATTCTATGCGAATAGCATGCTGATCAGATTCAGCTGGGAAAATATCTAAAATTTCACCCCGAATACGGTAAGTACCACGCAAAAACTCCAGCTCATTGCGCGTGTATTGCATTTCGACCAAACGACGAATCAAATCATCCCGATTCACCCGATCTCCCTGCACCACATGCAGTAACATACTCATATAGGCATTCGGATCGCCCAAACCATAAATAGCAGAAACAGACGCCACAATAATCGCATCACGACGTTCTAATAATGCACGTGTCGCAGAGAGTCGCATTTGGTCAATGTGATCGTTAATCGCGGAATCTTTTTCAATAAAAGTATCTGAAGATGGCACATACGCTTCAGGCTGATAATAGTCATAATAACTGACAAAATATTCAACCGCATTGTTCGGGAAAAATGCTTTAAATTCGCCATATAACTGCGCTGCCAAGGTTTTGTTATGCGCCATCACAATGGTTGGGCGCTGTGTTCTGGCAATCACATTGGCCATGGTATAGGTCTTACCTGAACCAGTCACCCCCAGTAATAGCTGATCGTGATAGCCCTGTTCTATCCCTTGAACCAATTTTTCAATGGCTTGTGGTTGGTCACCCGCAGGTTGATAGTTGGTGACTAAATCGAAAGGTTGCTTATCACTCACAAATGCAGCTCTTTTGTTTGATGCGAACCTGACATTTTAGCAGACTTGCCTGCTGTCGGGGCAGCCGAATATGTAGGCAGGATGTTGCGCATCTGCATGCAAAGCTCCAATTGCTGTTTCCGCTCTGAGATGTGCTACGACTAATTTAGTGCTAAGCGCTGCTTTAAGGCTTGACCCATAGGCTATTCAAAGGCAACATGAAATTTCAGGACGACAACCATAAAAGCACACACTCATGACTTACCAATATCACGACGAATCAATTATCAAAAGCCTCCCTGAAGATACTGTTTTCGTATTTGGCAGTAACATGGCAGGACAACATGCGGGTGGTGCAGCACGAACTGCCAAAGAATTTTTTGGTGCGGTAGATGGTGTGGGACGCGGTTGGGCAGGACAAAGTTTTGCCATTCCTACCATGAATGAACATTTACAACAAATGCCACTTTCACAGATTCAGCACTATGTAGATGACTTTAAAACCTATGCCAAAAATCATCCTAAAATGAAGTATTTTTTAACTTCAATTGGCTGTGGTATTGCAGGTTATACCGTTGAAGAAATTGCTCCTATGTTTAAAGGCATTGCGCACAATGTGATTTTCCCTGCGTCATTTCGTCCTTTTGTTGAAAAAGCACTACCTAGACTGACACAAAAACTGTTACATACCATTTACCGTGATTCTGTGATTTTCACCCCTGCCACCGATGAATTAATTGAAGTCTTGGCTTTGAGTGAAAATGAAAAAGCCTTAGCCAAAATTATACTGAATACACAAATGTACCCAACCGACAGCAATGGTCGTGATCGGGTCTTTGAAATTCAGGATATTTTGCACAACTTAAATGGTAAGGTATTTGAATTCCAGAGCAATTCTGAAGGGCCTATGCTATTTGGTGCCGCCATTTTAGCCTTATTGGAGCTGTATAATATCAATGAGCAAGACTTTAGCGATGTTTGGCATGGCGTACGTGAAATTGCACCACCGAAGCCTGCCAACAAAGCCCGTAAACATGTACGTTAATCTGATAATTTAAAATTTTAAGACCATAAAAAAATGCCACAACAATGTGGCATTTTTTTAGCGCTTACCCATAGAACGACGGGTTCCACGTGGTGGTGGCCACGTTTTATCGGCATATTGCTCAGGTTTAGGACGCACCGAATTATGCACTGCTTCATCATTATCTTGTGCTTTGTTCGGCATTGGGAATGGGAGATTCACCAATGGTTTTTTTGAAGTAGGCTGCTGCTTACTCATGACCATCACTCTAATAAAATTTGGCTTATTTTAAAGTTTTTTGCCGCATGATGCGAGAAACTTCCACATCACTTTCAATTTGAGCCAGTTTTTATAAGAAATTGGTCTAATTTGGTGATTTTTTATTAATTTGATGCAATTTTAAACGACGTAGCCATCGAATTTAGGCTAAGATAATATGCTTTTTATTTTTTTATCCCTATAAGAAGGAATATGCCGTGGACGTACGTCTCTCTGATCGTGTCAATGCCATCAAACCGTCCCCAACACTTGCTGTAACCAACAAAGCTGCTGAACTTAAAGCTGCGGGTCATAACGTGATTGGTTTAGGTGCAGGTGAGCCGGATTTCGATACACCACAACACATCAAAGATGCTGCAATTGCCGCAATTAATAACGGTTTTACAAAATATACCGCTGTTGACGGTACGCCAGGTCTTAAAAAAGCGATTATCGCAAAATTAAAACGTGACAATAATCTTGACTACCAAGCTAACCAAATTTTGGTGTCTTGTGGCGGTAAACAATCATTCTTTAACTTGGCTTTAGCTTTGTTAAACAAAGGTGATGAAGTCATCATCCCTGCTCCATTCTGGGTAAGCTATCCAGACATGGTGATCATTGCTGAAGGCGTGCCAGTGATTGTGAAATGTGGTGAAGAACAACGTTTCAAAATCACACCTGAACAATTAGAAGCAGCAATCACAGACAAAACTCGTTTAGTGGTGTTGAACAGCCCATCTAACCCTACAGGTATGATCTATACCAAAGCAGAATTAGAAGCTTTGGCTGCAGTATTACGTAAATATCCTGAAGTATTTATTGCTTCTGACGATATGTATGAGCCAATCCGTTGGGAAGATGAGTTCTACAACATTGCGACTGTTGCACCAGACCTTTATGACCGCACAATCGTATTAAACGGTGTGTCTAAAGCCTATGCAATGACAGGCTGGCGTATAGGCTATGCAGCGGGTCCTGCTAAATTGATTGGTGCAATGAAAAAAATCCAATCACAATCTACTTCTAACCCAACTTCTATTTCACAAGTTGCTGCAGAAGCTGCGTTGAATGGCCCACAAGACGTACTTGAGCCAATGGTTGAAGCATTCAAACGCCGTCACGACCTTGTGGTAAATGGCTTGAATGACATCAAAGGTATTTCTTGCCTACCTGCAGATGGCGCATTCTATGCATACGCAAACATCAAACCATTAATTCGTGCAAAAGGCTTAAAATCTTGCACAGAATTTTCTGCATGGTTATTGGAAGAAACTGGTGTTGCTGTTGTTCCAGGTGATGCGTTCGGTTTAGGCGGTTTCATGCGTATTTCTTATGCAACTGCAGACGAAGTGCTTGTAGATGCGCTTGCACGCATCAAAAAAGCTGCTGAATCAATTGAAGGCGTAGATGCAGCGATTGCTTCTATCGAAGCTGAAAAAGCTGCACAATAATCTAAATTTGTTTAGATGAACAAAACCCACGATTGAATCGTGGGTTTTTTATTTCTAATTTCATTTTGCAACGATCACTTTAAATGCCATGCAGAGTCTCCCTCTATTTAAAAACTTGTTAGTGAGGGGCTCAACAACCCTCCCCCTAAACTGTTACTGGCATCTATACCCCAGAAAGAGAATACTTTTATACACGCGGTTTGGCTAAAATCACCATCAAAATGCCGCAGAGTACAATCAAACTGGCAAATAGCATCAACCACGTTAATTGCTCACCCAGAAAAATTACCCCACCTAGAATCGCCAAACTGGGCACAGAAAGTTGCACGGTACTGGCAGTAATACCATCTATTTTTTTAACAATGCTGTACCACAGCACATAGGCCCCACCTGATGCAAGCGCGCCTGACAGCACAGCTAAAACTACACCATTCAAACTAATAAAACTGTCTGGTAAGTGCCACAGAAACAACATAGCCACTAACGGTAGTCCAAAAAGGAAATTGGACAAGGTAGCAGTCAAAGCATGCTGCATATTCTTGGCCAAGATGCTATAAAAACCCCATGCAATACCTGCAACAAGCATCATCAGTGCATATTTAAACGTCGGTGCATCAGCTTCAGGTAGTAATAATAAACACATACCCAACAAGGCACAGCCTAACCCTGTCCAGCGTGGCCAAGTCATGCGTTCACCCTGCCAAACGGCATAACTAATCATAGTGATTTGCACCGCACCAAACAGCAGCAATGCACCTACACCTGCATCGATATACAAATAGGCCAAAGAAAAACCGAGAATATAAATAGTCAGACTCAGCGCAGATTTCCATTGGAATTGTAAAGGATGTTGTACCTGAAAAAGGACATACAACAAGCCTAAAGCGACTGCCCCACTGCCCACACGCAGCAGACTAAAACTCATAGGATCAATTTTCTGCTCTGCCAAAGCCAAGCGACAAAGCACAGAGTTTGCAGCAAAAGCCAACATGGCAATACTTATTTTAAACCACACGGCTGAATATCCTTATCAAGCTGCACTACACGATTTTATCGTATGTTTAGTTTTGAATTGCCACTATCTACAGTTAGTAGCAATTCAAAACTGCCAACTCAATTTCAATGATTGAATTGGCAAAATTGAACGCACTAATCTGTTTATCTATACAAAGTTAAACACCCTTTTTTAATGCGGTAATCAGTTCAGATTTTGAAACTTCAGGTCGAGATGTACCTTTAAATTCGCATAAATAGCGAAAAGCAGAGTTTAACTCGACACGTAAGATTTTTTGCTCAGACAGCGACCACACCCGTGAACGGTTACTGCCCGAAAGTGCACTGCCTGCCAATTGATATAAATATAGGTCATTGTCACGTTGCAATGGTTTTTTCGTGCCGTTGTCGGGATGGTCTGACAATAACTGACAAGACGATTGTATCAGCCATTTTTCACTGAACCACAATTGCAATAAATCACCCAAATATAAATCTTGATGCGCCAAAGGCCAAACTTGAATATAGGCACCTTGAACAGGTGTTGCGTACTGTTCAGGGTTGGAAAGAATAGAAAGATAATGTTCTTGATAATAAGAAAAATTTGAAAAAATATCAGAAATGCTGAGCGTATTCATGCGCTTACTCCTATTTAGCCATTTTAGTGCTGGCAAGTTGGGTTAAATCCACACTGTTTAAGTTTATGCTTAAACACTTTGTTATGCCATTCAGACTAACAATCGTTTTTTCATGATGCAAGTTTTGTCAGGCATTTTTTGGAAAATATTATTTTTTTGCTCAAATAAAAAGCATATAAAATAAAAATGAAAGGAACATGACAGTTTTTGCTTGACCCTTGCTTAAATCTGCTTATAATCGCATGCAGATTCTCCCATAGCTCAGTCGG
Source organism: Acinetobacter sp. A3 (assembly GCF_012371415.1). Taxonomy (NCBI): domain Bacteria; kingdom Pseudomonadati; phylum Pseudomonadota; class Gammaproteobacteria; order Moraxellales; family Moraxellaceae; genus Acinetobacter; species Acinetobacter sp. A3. The sequence goes on along the minus strand of NZ_JAAZQW010000011.1, from coordinate 11,851 downwards.
TAGAGCGACGGACTGTTAATCCGCAGGTCCCTGGTTCGAGCCCAGGTGGGAGAGCCAAATTCTAAAAAGCCCAAGCATGATGACTTGGGCTTTTTATTGCCTGAAATTTATTGGCTGGACTTCTTTTTAAAGCCCCAAAGCTTGAGAGATAACTGCATTTATCAACACGTCTATAAGCCTCAAAATATAAAAAGCGAAACCGAAGTTCCGCTTTTATCTGCATGCAAAGTTATCTATACAGTTTAAACAGCTTGTGCAGGCACACCACTATGAAAACGGAACAGATCATCTGGACTGAGAATTAAGTTCTTTTCAACTTCACGAATATGCTGAATTCGCCCCTGAATATCTTCTTCTGGGTTTTTCAGTTTTGCTGTTTTAGCCACGTCCAAAGCCAGTGCCAAATAATCTTCATAATGACGTGATTCAGATTTAAGTAAATAACGATAATACTTACCTAATTCTTCATCAACCAAAGGAGCAAGCGCATAAAAACGCTCACATGAACGTGCTTCTACAAATGCACCAATCACCAATACATCAATTAATGCTTCAGGCTCATAGGTTCGGATTTCTTTACGCAATCCCCCCGCATAACGCCCTGCACTTAAACCTTGCCATGCCTGCCCACGCTTTGCCATGAACTCCAGTACTTGTTCATAATGCAGCATTTCTTCACGTACCAGTTGCGCCAATTTGACCTGTAAATCGGTAAAAAAGCTGTAACGGAACATCAGGTTCATGGCTGTACCCGCTGCTTTCTTTTCACAGTTAGCATGATCCTGCATCAAAATATCTAAATTTTTTAATGCTTCATCTAGCCAAGCTTGCGGCGTTTCACAACCTAAAAATGCAATCACAGGCTGCATTAATTCATCATAATTTATGCTAGACATAACTTTTCAAATTTTATCTTTCAATCTTAAATATACAGATTCAAATTAACGCGCTGCATCAATCGCGGCTTTCATGCGTTTTACGGCTTGTTCCAAACCGACAAATACTGCATCACCAATTAAAGCATGACCAATATTTAACTCATGGATGTGCGGGATCGCAGCAATTGGGCCTACATTTTCTAAATTCAGTCCATGTCCTGCATTAATCACCAAACCACGACTGGCTGCATATTCAACACCTTGCAAAATGCGGGTTAGCTCAGCCTGTTGTGCGGCTTCACTTGCTGCATTAGCATAGGCACCTGTATGAATTTCAATCGTTGGTGCACCACATGCCACTGCTGCATCAATTTGCGCAATATCAGCATCAATAAACAGTGAAACGTCACAACCCATTGCGGTTAATTCTTGCGTCGCTGCCTTAACAGCTTCAAAATTCCCCACGACATCTAGACCGCCTTCAGTGGTCACTTCTTCACGACGTTCAGGTACCAAACACACATGCTGAGGACGAATTTCTTTGGCAAATGCGATCATTTCTTCAGTCACGGCCATTTCCAAATTCATACGGGTTTTTAGCAATGGACGCATACGACGTACATCATCATCCTGAATATGACGACGATCTTCACGCAAATGCAAAGTAATCCCCTCTGCACCCGCTTGTTCACAAATCAACGCGGCCTTTACAGGGTCTGGATAGTTCGTGCCACGCGCTTGTCTTAAAGTTGCTACATGGTCAATATTGACACCGAGTAAAGCCATAATAGATTCCTACATTACGCTTGAGTTTGAGAATTCTGAATCCACAATTGGCGACTTTTTAAAGGTCGATCACCCAACAGTGAACTAATCATTTGCCGATACAGCCTAGACAGTAATTGTAACTGCTCTGGGTTAAAATCCCTACCCTTTTCATAGTCACACATACTCAGAATCTGCGCACCGAGTAAGTTTGACCGTGAAGCTTGAGCGTTGGGAATAAAACCATCATTGAGCTGAAAATGATAATGCAGATTAGGTTGAATTGCTTCCTGATTGGCATCGACTGAGAAATCGATGGCATAACCTAATTCTTCCAATAAAGCATGTTCAAACTGACGCAAAATCTGTCTTAAAAACTGATTTGGATTTTCTTGGCTAGATAAGTGCTGCAAATACGCTAAGGTCTGATGGTATTGCACAAAAGTTTCAGGCATTTCGACTTCAACCGGACAAAGTCGCAACACAATTTCATTTAAATAAAAACCTGAAAAAAATGCATCACCAAAGAAAAAAACAGGCTGATTGACAATTTCCAGTTTGGTGAAGTTTTTAAGCTCTGATTTTCCCGATGCCTGAATACGAATCGGTTGATATTGCGGTGGTGGCATTTGTCTTAAAATACCATCAACCCGCCCATGTTTACGGGTAAACAAATGCACAATATGGCTTCGTTCACGGTATTTACGATGATGGATGAGATAACCATGCAAGATTTCATTGCGCATAATTGCGTCAATTAATCCTGTTCTTTGGCTTTTTCTGGCTGAGATTCTTCTTCGTCATCGCCATCTGGAATGACAGCACCGACAACAGCAGCAGTGCCTTTGACCACACCTTTCGTGGTTTTATAGGCAACTTTAACGGGAACTGTCACAACTTTATGAATACAACCTTGCAAGACAAACATACATGCCACAATTGCCAACACTTTCATCATCACAGTTCCCTTTTATTCAAACTTAGATATCGCTATATCCTAAGCTTTTTAATGCACGCTCATCGTCAGACCAACCGCCTTTAACTTTCACCCAAAGCGTCAGCATGATTTTTTGCTCGAACATTTTTTCCATATCGACTCGTGCATCCATACCAATTTTTTTCAGTTTCGCACCTTTTTCACCAATCACAATGGCTTTTTGACCTGGGCGATCTACAAAAATAGTGGCATCAATATAAGTACATGGTGCTTTCATACGACCTGTTTTTTCATTCAAAACAGCATCTTCTGTTTTAAATGATTCGATTTGTACAGTTAAATCGTAAGGCAGCTCTTCACCCAATTGACGCATGATTTTTTCACGAATAATTTCAGACGCCAAGAAGCGCTCAGAACGGTCTGTGATTTGATCCAACGAATACAGTGGTGGTTGGAATGGCAAATAGCGCTCAATCGTGTCACGCAAATGATCTAGGTTCGCACCACGCAGTGCCGATACAGGTACAATTTCGGCAAAGTTCATTAACTTGGCACGTTCCTGAATAATCGGCAATGCCTGATTTTTATTTTCAAAAGTATCAAGTTTGTTGATGACTAGAATCACTGGCATTTCTGCATTTTTCAGCTTTTCCAAAACCAGTTCATCATTTTGGGTCCACTTTTGTGCATCCACCACAAACAGAACTAAATTTACATCGCGCAAAGCAGAAGATGCAGCACGGTTCATCATTTTGTTGATGGCACGTACTTCTTTTTTATGCATCCCTGGTGTGTCTACAAACACAGCCTGAGATTTTTCACGGGTATCAATACCCACAATTTTATGGCGAGTGGTTTGTGGCTTACGTGAAGTAATTGAAAGCTTTTGCCCCAATAAGTGATTCATGAGGGTCGATTTACCCACATTCGGGCGACCAACAATCGCAACAAAACCACTGCGGAAATCAGATGGAATTTCAGTTCCCTGACCGCTAAAGAACTGGTTGATTAAGTCATTGGCGTCGTTATTCGACTCGTGATCAGCATCTACGTGATCGGAATGGATGGTCATTCAGACTTTTGCTCCAAGAATTTTAAAATATCTGCCGCTACTGCCTGCTCGGCAAAGCGACGGCTTGAACCTTCACCCTTCATTACGGGTAAACTATCGACTCGGCATTCCACAATAAAATGCTGATTCGGTGCATCACCCTGAATATCTACAACCTCGTAAACCGGGAGAGGTTTTTTACGTGCTTGTAAATACTCTTGTAAGCGGGATTTTGGATCTTTGAGTTGATCGGTTGGCTCAATGTGATCTAAATACGGGCTATACCATTTTAGCACAATAGATTGCAGCAAATTTAAATCGCTACTATCGACATAAATAGCACCAATAATCGCCTCTACGGTATCTGCCAGTATAGACTCACGATGATGACCGCCAGATTTCAATTCACCCGTACTGAGAATTAAATTCTGACTCAATTTTAAATCATTGGCGATTTTACCCAAGGCTTCTTGGCGTACCAAGGTTGCCCGCATACGGGTTAAACGCCCTTCATTTTCGTGAGGATAGGCCTCATATAAATAATTGGCGATAATCATGCCCAATAATGAATCGCCTAGAAATTCCAGGCGTTCGTAATTGTGTTTATGGCTGACCGAGCGATGGGTTAAAGCCAGTTTAAGCAATTCAGTTTGCTTAAACTGATAACCAATACGGCTGGCTAGGCGGGTCTCATTTAGCTTGGACTGAGCTTTGATCAAAACTTTTCTCGAATTTCATTACAATATCAATATTCAATAAGAATGGTTTTCTTATTTCATATTCTTTTTTCACTTGCAGGCCATCGACATTCGTGACTTGAGCAACATCTGCAAACTTCATATCACGAATGTTGTTCATGTTTAAACGCTTATCCATTTCACCAATAAATTTTTGTGGTGAGAGGTTTTTTGGCCCGTTCAATAACTGTTCTTCAATTTGGTTATCCAACATTCGATCATCGAAATATGGCCCCCAAACTGCGATTGCGACTTTTGCCATAAATGCAAAGCCAATAATTGCAATTAAAATTGCAATATAAGATGCCCCTTGTTGATGACGCATTTTTTATTTTCCTAATCTGCTGTATTAATCAATTTTGCCGTTACGACTAAATGACGGCAAATTAAACCCAGGCTCTTTATGCATCCACACATAGAATGCACGACCTGTTAGGTTTTCCTCTGGTACAAAGCCCCAAAAACGACTGTCAGCACTTTGATCGCGGTTATCCCCCATCGCGAAGTAATGACCTTCTGGAACTTTGACTTCCCAATATAAACCATTTTCTGCTGAATATTTACCATTGTCTACATAGTTCAGGAATGGCGCCTGACGTGCCACATTCACCCCTTCTAGCTCACGCATAGTAAAAGTGTGCTCACCCAAAGTTTCCTGATGGTAAATTGAAGTTGGTGTATCCAAACTGTCTTTGTCACGGCTAAACTGAATTGGTGTTTTACTCACTTTTTCACCATTAATACTCAGCTGACCATGATCATAGACAATGTGATCGCCCGGTAGACCTACAATACGCTTTATGTAGCTGATACTTGGTTGTGGTGGATAACGGAAAACTGCTACCTCGCCACGTTCTGGTGAACCGACATCAATAATTTTACTGTTGATGATTGGCAGGCGCACACCATATTCAAACTTATTCACCAGAATAAAATCGCCTGTTTCCAAGGTTGGCACCATCGAGTCAGACGGAATATTGAATGGCTCATATAAGAATGAACGCAATACCATCACTACCGCCAAAACAGGCCAAAAGTCATAGGCCCATGTAATAATGAAATTTTCATTGCCTCGGCCTTTGTTGGCTCTTTGCTTAAATACAAATTTATCCAACAACCACACTGCAATAAAAAACAGCGTGGCAGGAACGAGAATCAAATTAAAATCAAAATCCATGGGCTTGTTATCCTTATAATTTTAGCGATCGACTTTTAATACTGCCAAGAATGCTTCTTGTGGAATTTCAACACTTCCCACTTGCTTCATACGTTTCTTACCTTCTTTCTGTTTGGCAAGTAGTTTCTTCTTACGTGAAACGTCACCACCATAACATTTCGCAAGTACGTTTTTACGCATTGCTTTTACAGTTGAACGTGCAATGATCTGTGCGCCAATCGCAGCCTGAATAGCCACATCAAACATTTGACGTGGAATCAAGTCTTTCATTTTTTCAACCAAGGCAATGCCACGGTGACGTGCATCTTGACGGTGACAAATCATCGCCAAAGCATCTACCTTTTCACCATTAATCAGTACATCCACCTTAACCAGTGATGAACTTTCAAAACGGACAAAGTTATAATCTAAAGATGCAAAACCACGTGAACATGACTTCAATTTATCAAAGAAGTCCATCACCACTTCTGCCATTGGAATTTCAAAAGTAACAGACACTTGGTTACCCAAGAATTTCATATCTTTTTGCACACCACGACGCTCAATACATAAGGTCATGACGTTACCTAAGTATTCCTGTGGCACTAAAATATGACATTCGGCAATGGGTTCACGTAAATCTTCAACTGTTGAACCATCAGGCATTTTTGATGGGCTGTCGATATAAACCGTTTCGCCATTTTTCATTACCGCTTCATAAATTACAGTCGGTGCAGATGAAATGAGGTCTAAGTCGTACTCACGCTCTAAACGCTCTTGTACGATTTCCATGTGTAGCATACCCAAGAAGCCACAACGGAAACCAAAACCTAAGGCATCGGAACTTTCTGGTTCAAAGAACAATGCTGAGTCGTTAATTTGTAGCTTGTGCAATGCCTCACGGAAAGGTTCAAAATCGCTGGCATCAATCGGGAATAAACCTGCATAGACCTGCGGTTTCACCTTTTTAAAGCCTGGTAATGTTTCAACTTCTGGTGTGGTTGCAAGCGTGATGGTATCACCCACTGGCGCACCAAAAATGTCTTTAATCCCTGCAATTACGAAGCCCACTTCACCTGCTTCTAAAACACCTGTTTCAGTATGTTTTGGATTAAAAATACCCACAGATGTGATGATGTGTGTTTGACCTGTCGATTTCATCAACATCTTGTCACCTTTACGCACACGACCTTGCTTGATACGCACCAAAGACACAACGCCCAAGTAGTTATCAAACCATGAGTCAATAATTAAGGCTTGTAGCGGTGCTTCGCGGTCACCTTGTGGCGCAGGAATTACATTCACCAAAGTTTCTAAAACATTGTCGATGCCTAAACCTGTTTTTGCAGAACAAGTTGGTGCTTCTTGTGCTTCAATACCAATAATTTCTTCAATTTCATGAATCACACGCTCAGGCTCTGCCTGCGGTAAATCAATTTTATTGAGTACAGGTAAAACTTCTAAGCCTTGCTCAATTGCGGTATAGCAGTTTGCAACCGACTGTGCTTCTACACCTTGAGCAGCATCAACCACCAATAGTGCACCTTCACAAGCGGCTAAAGAACGTGATACTTCATAAGAAAAGTCGACGTGTCCTGGGGTATCAATGAAGTTTAACTGGTATTCCTGACCATTTGGATGGTTATAGTATAAAGTCACTGATGTGGCTTTAATGGTAATCCCACGCTCACGCTCAAGCTCCATAGAATCCAACACCTGCGCTTGCATCTCACGATCTTGTAGACCGCCACAGGTTTGAATGAAACGATCTGCCAGAGTCGATTTACCATGATCGATGTGCGCAATGATCGAAAAGTTACGGATGTTTTTAATATCAACAGATTTTTTAGCTTGCGCCATGGGTTACCTTAAAAAATAACACGCCCTGCACCTTAAAATTCATGCAGAGCAAAAGCCGAATAGAAATTGCGAAGGATTATAGCAGATGGATTTTTCAATGTATCCATAATAATGAGTTCCTTTTGCTGCCATTTAGTTTTTTATTTTATACAACAGACTTCGGCATTTTATGTGCAGATTTAAATACTTTATGAATCTTAAAGACCTCGACCTATAACGTGTTGTAACGACCAACTAGAGCACATTTAGTGCCTAACTTATCTCTCAACTTAATCATAAGCACTAAAATCTAAAGGATTAACGTCCGTAGCCAGTGGCTGATAAGCTTGCGTAAAGGTAGGTGACATACGCTTTGGACGGCCTGTGGCAATTTCTACACATGCCCATTGTGTGCTACCCATGAATACCAGGCTTTTATCTTGCGGGCGATAAAATGCATACTGACGAAATGAATACAGTGCATTCAAATCACTGAGCCACGTTCGTAAAATTAGCTCCTCACCTTCGAGAGCTGCTTTACGATATTGCGCATGGTGTTCTACAGCAACCATGGCATGTTTCAGTTTCAAATACTCTTGTACACCCAAACCTAGCTGTTCTATATGCGCCGATGCCACATCTTGCATCCATTGCACATAAACCACGTTATTTACATGGCCCAAAATATCTATATGTTCGGGTTGAACCGTGATTTTTAAATCAAATATGCTGCTCATTGCATCCTTTTACTAGAAACTGCCGTGTCTGCTTAGTTTATCAAAAATATTCAATTTGCATAAAAAAGTCGCTCTGTTTGAAGAGCGACTATTATACGACTGATCATTTATATTGAAATCAAATCAATCCTGGCAGATGCTTTAACTTATTGAATACGCATCCCAATAATGGCACGTTGCCCTTGACGAATAATCACGACCCGAGCGACTGAACCTTTTTTCAGGGTAGATACCGTTTCAACAAACTGGTTGGCATTTTGAATTGGAGTATTATTCAGTTGTACCACCACATCTCCCGGCATAATACGCGCCTGAGCTGCTGAACCACCACGACGCACTTCCTGAATGAGCACACCACCTTTAATATCTAACTGGCGTTGTTCTGCAACAGTTAAGTCACGAATAGACACACCTAAAACAGGGCCTTTAGCAGCAGTTTCAGGGTTGTTTTTTGCAGGCGTATCATCAGGTGCTGTACTGACTGTAGCGGTAATATTACGGCGTTTGTCATCACGTAATACTTCAAGCTGAATACTCTGATTTGGCACTGAACGGTTTAAATAGTTCAACAATTCTGAAGTTCGGGAAATTGGCGTACCGTTATATTTAAGAATAACATCACCCGCACGTAAGCCCGCACGTGCAGCAGGAGAATTTGGCGCAACTTGAGTAATCAATGAACCTTCTGGTTTGCTCAGTTTATAGGATTCAGCCAAATTACGGTCAATATCCTGCAAACTCACCCCTAAATAAGAGCGGGTCACTTTACCATTTCGTTTTAACTGATCGGCCACGTCCATTGCTACATCAATAGGAATAGAGAATGACAACCCCATATAACCACCCGTACCACTAAAAATACGGGAGTTCACGCCCACAACCTCACCACGCTGGTTGAACAGTGGCCCACCTGAGTTACCTGGGTTTAAAGCTACATCAGTCTGAATAAAGGGTACTGAGGTTTCACCCATCATATTCCGCATTTTTGCACTGACAATCCCTGCCGATGCAGAATAGTCAAATCCAAATGGAGAACCAATTGCAAGTACAGGCTCACCTACACGCAATTGATCGACATTGCCTGTACGCAACTCTGGGAAACTCACACCTTGCACTTTTAATAAAGCGACATCGGTACGTTCATCACTACCCACAACAGTTGCATCTAACTCACGGCGGTCATTCAGTACAATTGTGACTTTTGAAGCATCTTCAACCACGTGGTGGTTCGTTAAAAGGTATCCATCTTTACTAATAAAAAATGCACTGCCATAACCTGTTTTTTCTTGTGGCAATTGTTGTTGTGGAATAATGACTTGATTGCCAAAAAAACGGCGTAAAATTTCTGGAACTTGTTGTTGTAAGAGTTCTTCCTGACTCATTTTTTTGACAACATTGACACTCACGACAGCAGGACTCACCTGCTCAACCAAATTAGAAAAGTCTACTGGTGGTGCTGCTTGAGTCTGCACAGTTGCCATAGTAAAAACAGCCGCATATAAACCTTTTTTTAAATTGCGATTTTTCATAAATAGCATTCACTCAATAATAATTATGACTTCGAACCCATCTTATTTATCACAAAATTACTAGGTTTTGCGTAATAAAATGTTGAATCTTTTCAGTTTCAGCTTTTAGTTTATTGCAATTAAATCAGTTTAATGAGATTGAATATTTAGAAAATCTAAATCTAGTTTAAAGCCCAACATCTAAAATAAATTGGATAAAATTGTCATAAAAGTTGGAATATTCCATAAAAGTTTCCGGTTTATTCTTTTTTTTCATTATTCATGCCCACTTCGCACTTGCGTTTTTCTGCAAAAAGGGGTGTCATTATCCAACTTTTTTCAAATTAGCTGATGGACATGTCTAATTTAAACACAACACATCAATTTGATGTGATTATTGTGGGAAGTGGTGGTGCAGGTTTGAGTTTAGCGCTCTCATTACCCCAGCATTTCAAAATCGCCGTTTTGGCAAAATCTACCCTCACTGAAGCCAGCACCTTTTATGCGCAAGGTGGTGTTGCTGCAGTCCTTGATGAAACCGACTCGATCGAACAACATATAGATGACACCATGATTGCAGGTGCGCATTTATGTGAAATTGACGCCGTAAAACAAACGGTGGAAGGCGGCAAACCTTCGGTAGATTTTCTGCTCAAACATGGCGTGCAGTTTACCTTAGACGAACAAGAGCAATTGCATTTAACCCGTGAAGGCGGCCATTCTCAGCGCCGTATTATTCACGCTGCCGATGCTACAGGCCGTGCAATTTCCACGACTTTGGTGCAACGTGCTCAAGAACAGCAAAACATCACTATATTTGAAAACTATATCGCCATTGACCTGATTACCTCACAAAAGCTTGGTTTAAACGAAGCTAATCGTTCATTAGGCTTATATGCACTAGATGAAAGTACTCAAAAAGTACATACCTTCCTTGCTCCATTTACCGCTCTTGCCTGCGGCGGTGCAATGAAAGCCTACCTTTACACTTCAAACCCAGACATTGCGACGGGCGATGGTATGGCCATGGCTTTCCGTGCGGGTTGCCGTGTAGCCAATATGGAATTTAACCAATTCCATCCAACCTGTTTGTATCATCCTCAGGCGCGTTCTTTTTTAATTACTGAAGCCATGCGTGGTGAAGGTGCATATTTACGTTTACCTGATGGCGAACGCTTTATGCTGCGTTTTGATGAACGAGCAGAACTCGCTCCGCGTGATATTGTGGCACGTGCAATTGACTATGAAATCAAGCGTTTGGGTATTCGTCATGTATGGCTAGATATTACCCACAAGCCTGCAGAATTTGTCAAGGAACACTTCCCTACACTGTATGCACGTTTGCTGGAATTAGGCATTGATATCACTACAGATATGATTCCGGTTGTACCTGCTGCCCACTACACTTGTGGCGGGGTGATGGTCAATGAACATAGCCAAACCGATATTTCTGGTTTATACGCGATTGGTGAAACGTCTTATACAGGTTTGCATGGCGCTAACCGCATGGCAAGTAACTCTCTTTTAGAATGTTTTGTATATGGAATGGCAGCGGCCAAACATATTGAAGCACATCACACTACAGATTATTGCTCACCTGAAGTTCCTGCTTGGGATGATTCTCAAGTGACCAACCCTGATGAAGATGTTGTAATTTTACAAAACTGGGATGAACTTCGTGCAACCATGTGGAACTACGTCGGTATTGTACGCACCACTAAGCGTTTAGAACGTGCTTTGCACCGTATTGAAATGCTGAAACGTGAAATTACCGAGTATTATCAGGACTACCAAGTTAGTAAAAACCTGATTGAGCTGCGTAATTTGGTTCTGGTTTCTGAAATGATTGTACGCTGTGCCATGCAACGCAAAGAATCACGTGGTTTACACTTCACGCTGGATTATCCTGAGCTTGCGCCTGAATTGCGTAAAACTGTGCTAATTCCACCTAATTTCCAAGTGGAAACTCCATTGGTGAATGAGTGATCTGATTGCTTGTTACGCAACAGCATTTGCATAAAAGTATCTGTGAATAAAGTGCATTCGAATTCTAATGCAAGAAAGCACCGAATCGTATTCCATAACACGATTCGGTATTTTATCATTTTGAATATGATGACGTTAACTTACTAAACCTGTTCCTTAAAATGTGGTCAAACATAGTCAAGGACTAATTCGCACTCTGTTAATGTCTTGTTGCCAAACGTGTAACTAGAGCCTGAGTCGGTCAGTTCCGACTTATA
>NZ_JAAZQW010000010.1:0-71958 GCF_012371415.1 Acinetobacter sp. A3 | reverse complement strand
ATTGCAGCTGTTAAAGTTGTTTTACCATGGTCAACGTGACCGATTGTGCCCACGTTAACGTGTGGCTTATTACGTTCAAACTTAGCCTTAGCCATGTTCATCTTCCTCGTTTACGTCGAACACAATGCTGAGTAAAACTCTGCCCCGACATATCGCCTAAAAATCTAGACACCTAATACTTGAAAAGCAGACTAATAAGCCTGCTTTTTAAAAAATTTTTGCGAATAATCGCTAAACTGTATCTGGAGCTCTTATCGAGATTTGAACTCGAGACCTCTCCCTTACCAAGGGAGTGCTCTACCACTGAGCTATAAGAGCGATAAATCCTTCGATGGAGCGGGAGACGAGGATCGAACTCGCGACATGCAGCTTGGAAGGCTGCCGCTCTACCAACTGAGCTACTCCCGCATCTATGTTGGTAATTACCACTTCTATCGAAGTTAATGGTGGTGGGAGAAGGATTCGAACCTTCGAAGCTTACGCGGCAGAGTTACAGTCTGCTCCCTTTGACCGCTCGGGAATCCCACCATTTCACACTTACTCAGTGTTCGTTCTTTACTTCACGATTTAAACTCTCTAAGATGGTGCCGGCACACGGATTCGAACTGTGGACCTACTGATTACAAGTCAGTTGCTCTACCAACTGAGCTATGCCGGCGTTTCTTAGTGTTTCGTACGTTTCGTATCGGAACGGTGTGCAGTTTAGCAAAACTTGAAATCCGTGCAAGTGTTTTTTTCAAAAAAACCGTTAAAAACTCATAAAATCAATCCATTTGATGATAATTCAACCGCTTTGATCACTGCGCGAGCTTTTATTTGGGTTTCATTCCATTCAGATTCAGGATTTGAGTCAGCAACCAAGCCTGCACCGGCCTGCACATAGACCTTATTTTCACGAATTACACAGGTACGAATGGCAATCGACATATCCATTTCGCCATGCCAGCCTAAATAACCAACAGCACCACCGAAAACGCCACGTTTTACAGGCTCAACTTCGTCAATAATTTCCATAGCACGAATTTTTGGTGCGCCTGAAAGCGTGCCTGCGGGGAAGGTTGCCTGAAAAACATCCAAAGCATCTACATCATCACGCACTTCACCCTGCACATTGGAGACAATATGCATGACATGCGAATAACGTTCGATCACCATTTGATCGGTGACTTGCACTTTACCAATTTTGGCAATACGTCCAACATCATTACGACCTAAATCGATCAGCATTAAATGTTCAGCGATTTCTTTTTCATCTGACAGTAAGTCTTGTTCCAAAGCCAAGTCTTCTTCTTTGGTTTTGCCACGCGGACGTGTACCCGCTAAAGGGCGCACGGTTGCAATGCCATTTTCCAAACGCGATAAAATTTCAGGTGATGAACCGACTATATGAAACGGTTGGTCGTCAGCCAAGGTTTTGCCCTGCACCAAAAACAAATACGGCGATGGATTAAGGTGACGTAAGGCACGATAAACCTGTAACGGTTCACCATCAAAATCCGACACCATACGATGCCCAGGCACCACCTGCATGACATCGCCTGCACGGATATATTCTTTAACTTTTTCAATTGACGCCAAGAATTTTTCTTTGCCTGTGAGTGATTCAAAATGTGGCGGTGTATGCTTTTGTGCTTTTAAGCTAATCGGCGTTGCTAAAACTTCTTCTAGTGCATCGAGCTGCTGTTGTGCCTTGTTATAGGCATCTGCCTGTGCTGCATCGGCATGCACAATTAAAAACAGGGTATCTTTTAAATTATCAAACACGATGACTGTTTTAGACAGCATCATCCAAATATCAGGCAAACCGACAGGATCTGCTGTCGGCACATTTTTCAAACGTGGCTCAATATAACGAACCGCATCGTAACCAAAATACCCAACTAAGCCACCAGTAAAACTTGGCAATTCGGGTAAATCGGCCTGTGTAGGCACTTTAAACTGCGCTTGAAAATCGCGGATATATTGAAAAGGCTGTGCACAGTTTTGTTTTTCTACTGAACCATCTGCATGTTGAATGGTTAACTCGCCTGCATTGCAGGAAAAAACAGTAGATTCACCCAAACCAATAATAGAATAACGTGCCCAGTTTTCGCCCCCTTCTACAGATTCAAACAAATAGGCTTGTTGATGCTGTTTCAAACGTGCAAATACTGACAATGGCGTTTCGGTATCGGCCAGACGTTGGCGATATACAGGAATCAGGTTATAGCCCGCAGTTTTAAGTTGTTCAAATTGAGTCTGAGTGGTCATGTGAAGCTCCCTATTTCGATACACTAATTTTTTCGATAAGACGAAGTGAAGAATGATTTGCGTTTCTGACTAGTGTCGCCATCGAAATATGGGCATGACAGCCTGACTCATATTGATATCCTTTATAGCGGTTTGGGTTGAATTATGAATTGTTAAGGTTCACATCCTTAACAATTCAGTTAAATTATCCACGATTTGTTGTGGCTGACAATCGGCAATGGATTCACCATGATTATAGCCATAGCTGACTACAATACAATCAATACCCGCACGACGCGCAGCCTCTACGTCATTGGAAGAATCTCCAATCATTAACACTTGCGAAGGGTCAACCTGATAACGCTCGACACAGTGCAGCAATTGACGCGGATGTGGTTTACGTTCTTCAAAACGGTCCCCACCAATCACATCATCAAAATAATTTTGCATGTTTAAAGCTTCGATAATGGCACGTGCAGGTTGTTCAGGCTTATTGGTCACACAAACCAAAGTTTTGTTCTGCGCCTTTGCCCAATCCAAAAACTCAATAATGCCTGCAAAGGGCTGCGTATCGATGCACGGTTCAGCATTATAAATGTCTAAAAAGGTATTCAAGAGCTGTTGATGTTGCTCGGGATGCACAACCCCCATTAAATGCATCAACACGCTATGACAAAAAACAGCAGTGCCCTTTCCAACCCAAGTACGTACTTGCTCTAGAGTCACTAAAGGTAACTGCAGTGCATTCAAACTCATGTTCATGGCACGGTATAAGTCTGTGGCAGAATCTACTAGCGTTCCATCAAGGTCAAATAAAATAACTTGGCGTGTATCGAGCTGAGCAATAGACATCATTCCCCCCTAAATTGACAAAGGCATGCGATTGCATGCCCTGATTGTAAAGCAAAGGTCGCTTATTTAAACAATACCCATGCCAAAATAGCTAAAATCACCAACACGATTAGTGAAATTAAGCCAACAGATGCATTTTTTTGTTGTTCTCTCTCTTGTTCCACACGAGAAATAGGCTGCTCTACCGCAACTGGAGTAGGTTCAGCCTGAACCGCATGAATATCGACACCCTCTGGAATTGGTGCTGGCTTAGGTACAGCAACCCCTTGTGGCATCCCATCACGGTTTAATTGCACCGAACTGTCACGCTGATTCAATTCGGGCATGCCTTGCTCATTCATTTGCTGTGCAGCTGTTTTCTCTGTAGCTTCGGTTACTTTTTCTGCCGTTTCTGCCACATCTGCAGCATGTTCAAGTTCAACGGCTGGTGCAAACACAGAGAACTTCAGGCTAGCAAACTGCACAATATCGCCTTCTTTAAGCAAGGTTTCATCGGCAATGCGCAAATCATTCACAAAAGTGCCATTCGAGGAGTTTAAATCTTGCACGTAAAGTGCTTGGTCTTTCACTAAAAAAGCCGCATGTTTACGTGAAATTTCCGCCGATTGCAGCACCAAATCTGCACTTTGATGGCGTCCCACCAACATATCACGGTCGATACTAATTTCCTGGCCAGTAAATTCACCGCTAATTGCTTGTATTTTCCAAGTCATAAATAATTTCTCTGGTGTGATTTGGCAACATCATAACATGCCCTTAACCACAATCTGTGCAGGATACGATTAAGGTGTAGCACGAATTGTGGTTGTGGTAACCGTATTTTTGGTTTTACTCACTTCCTGCTGCGGCAATGCCACGCTTTGACGTTGTACCACAGGCTCAATTGCAACAGGTGTAGTCACCGTTGCCGTACGGTTGGCAGGCACAGCCGATGGCAGCGTTTGGTACACCCCTGCTTGTGGTGCAACCCGAGATACAGGCAAACGCTGCTGATAAACATCACTGACATTTTCAGGCAATTTGGCAAAGCTACCATCGGCATCCATAGCCAGTTGCAAACTATACAATTGACTATAGCGCTGCTGCGAAATACGACGAATATCCTGACTATCACCCACAATAGTCGGGTGGATAAATATCAAGAGATTACGCTTTTGATTGGATTGACCATCGGAACGGAATAAACGCCCAAGCCCTGGAATCGCACCTAAGCCCGGCACAGCTTGACGGCTGTAAATTGAGTTATCTGAAATTAGACCACCCAAGACAATAGTTTGCCCATGCTCTGCTAAAATAGAAGTTTTAATGGCACGTTTACTGGTTACCAAATCCTGTGCCTGACCTTTATTGGCTTTGACATCAGACACTTCTTGTTCCACTTCAAGTCGGAGTGTGCCACCTTCACCAATATGAGGCACAACTTTTAAAGTCACCCCGACATCTTTACGCTCAATGGTGGTATACGGGTTTGCCACTCCGCCATTGGTGGATAATGAACCCGTTACGAAGGGAACGTTCTCACCCACCACAATATAGGCTTCTTCATTGTCCATGGTCACAATGGATGGCGTAGACAATAAGTTGGATTTGGTTTTTTCTTTCAGTGCCTGAATCATCGCACCATAGAGCTTGCGCGAACCATCACGACTTTCGCGATAATCACCCAAAACCAAAGATGTGCCTGCACCAATCGCACCACCCGCACCTGCTGCACCACCTGTCAAATAGCCTGCGGCAACATTTTTCAGACTGGCACCGATATTGTCAAAGTTAATCAAGCCAATGCCGCTACTTAAATCTCCTAGCGCCCACTGCACACCGAGCTGATCAGCATCAGTGCCTTCTACTTCAATAATCGCAGCTTCAATCAACACCTGTTGACGGCGAGTATCTAGCTGCTGAATGGCCGATTCAATTTCACGCATCAGTTGCGGGTCTGCTTTAACCACCAAAGCATTTTGCGAACCATCGGCAATAATACTGACACCATTGCCATTAAAACTGGTGATGTTGTTTTGGTTATTGCTATTTGAACTACCACCCAAATTAATACTTGGAGTGGAAATTGTAGATGAATTGCCCGTATTGTTATTGTTGTTACTGAGGTTGCTTGTACTACTATTATTACTGCTGTTGTTATTTGAGCTAGAACTGCTACTGACTGCTTGCCCCGACACCAAACCTTGCAAAATTTCCGCTAAATTCTGTGCACTGGCATATTTCAAGCGGAAAACTTTTAAGCCGCCCAAACGATCTGCGGCAGGTACATCCATCATTTCAATCATTTGACGAATGCGTTTACGGGTTGCAGTGTCACCTTTAATGATAATGCGATTGGTGCGGTTGTCTGCCACAATGCGCACACGAGAGCCTTTCACATCTTTGGCTGCCCCGGTCGAACTCATCGACTCAAGCAAACCAATAACCTCTTCTGCCTGACTAGACTGTAGACTAATCGCTTCAATGTCATTTTGCCCAGTACCGTCCAAATTACGAATAATGCTTTCTAGCTGGTAAATGTTGCTGGCACGGTCTGACACGATTAAGGCATTGGTGCCGCCCACTGCAGACAAATGTGCAAACTGTGGCATGAGCGGACGTAAAGCAGGAATCAGGTCATTGGCATTGGTATTTTCTAGCCAGATCACACGTGTCACAATTTGATCGCCACGTGCATTTTGACGGCCGTCATAGGGAATACCTGAACTTTTGACATTGCTGTCAGGTACAAGACGAATGGTATTGCCCGATGGAATGGCAACCACACCATTGACATTCAGCACCCCTAAAAACAGGTCATAGACTTCATTCTTATTTAAGGCTTTGTTGGAAATCACCGTGACATTACCACGCACGCGTGGATCGACCGCAAAGTTTTTGCCCGTAATATCGGCCACTTCATTAATAAATGCAGTCAAGTCCGCATCACGTAAATTAATTTTCCAGGTTTGCGCATGACTTGCAGTACTCACCATTGCAACAAGCGGTGCAGCAGCCAGTAATGCCCAAAATGGACGCTCATGATTCAATAAAGCCATAATCTACTGTGTTTCCTAACCCTAAATATGCCTCTGCATTATTCAACATGCCGATTCATTTAAAAATTTTGTTGTATGGTCATCACCTGATCACCACGTTTTATTTCTAATTTCACCTGACCTTCACGACGCGCCTGTTCCAGTAACTGCACATCGTTTTGCCCTTGCCCGACACTCTGCCCATTTAAAGACAAAATACGGTCACCTGGTTGTAAGCCTAGTTTATTTCTTAACGCTGCGGGAGTCCGTGTGGTTACCTCATAACCGTTGCCTGTATTGGCCTCAACCCCCATTTCTTTTAAATATTGTTCACGGTCTTCCTGAATTCGCTGTACTGCTTGTCCAATTGCATTATTCGGTTGTGCAGGCGCTGTTGGCGCAACCATTGCGGGCGTATTACCACTGGAAATTAATGGGGCGATCGGTTGATTTAAACCATTTTCGATCCCTTTAAACAATATCTCACGCGTAGCACCACTACTATGACGCAAAATCACTCGATCCCAATACACTTCTGCCAATTGATACTGACTAGAATCAATCACATCTCCCACACGGTAACGTTCAGCGACTTCATTCACTTTAATCACGGCCGATGAGAACTGACTCGGTTGTCCGACAACAACACCTTGCAAAGTCATATTTAATTGATCGTCTACCGTAGCGGTACGTCCAACTTCATGAAATAGTGCAAAAGAAGAAATATTCGGAATCTGTGGTTGCTGTGAGCCCAATTCCACCCGATCTACCTGCATAGCCTGCGGCGGTGCAAGCACCAGCCAAAATAAACTCGCCAGTTTCCAACACAAATACAAAATGAGCAGGGTTAACAATACAGGCGCAACACGGTCTACTTGCTTCCAATCTAAGTTGGCCCAACGCTCTGAAAAATCACGCATCAAAAGCCTCCTTTCAGTAAAGGCTGACGGGTACTGATAACATAAGTATCTAGTCCTGCTTTACCTTCATAAGAAGCAATATTCATCAACAAACGTTGGGTGAGTTGCACATCCAGCATCAAATTCTGATCAAGTGCAATATTCACCATTTTCTGTTCGCGTTGATCTCGGATATCGAATATCAATTTACCATTTTCGTCCGACAAACTGCCTTTTAAAGCAGGAATATTCATGCGGTCTTGGCGCTGTGCAAAACGATAAAGCAACTCACCCCCTGCCCACTGCATTTGTCCTTCTGACTTTGCAAAACCTTGTTGTTTTTTAAAATTTAAATGAACGTCTTTAAGTTGAATCGCATTGCTCGGCCATTGCCAGTCCACAACACTTTTTAAAGTCTCAGGCGCAATTTGACCTTCGAGTGATTGCAGTAAAATCGTGCCAAAACGATAAGCAACTATGCCTTCCAATTGTGTATTGCCGCTGTGCACTTCTACGTCGGCAGCAACACGCAGTAGTACCAAATCTAAAGGACGCGTATTCCAGCTTAAAGTGCCACGTAATTGTCCTTTTTGCCAGTCGGCTTGCCCCTGCCAAATGTTGCCACTGACATTATGTAAAGTCTGGTTGTTTTTATAAAATTTTGAAATCAACCACGCTGCAGGAATTTGTAATAACACAAAAATCAAAAATGCAATGAGGGCGAAAATCCACCACGTGATGTATTTGGGTTTCTTTATCATGCCACCACGACCAACCTTACTAATTTTTCTATGAATGACTTTTTATAACACTCACACATTATGCACACTTTTTCGGCATCGCCAATTGATACAGATAAAAAAACCAAGCCGTATTGCTTGGTTTTTGAACTCTAAGTCAACTCAATGACAAATTGATGAAGCTTAGATTAGAAAATCTTCAAGTTTCGCGCCTTTTTCTAATTCAGCAACTAACCAGCGTGGTTGTTTACCACGACCCGTCCAAGTATCTGTTGGATTAGTTTTGCTACGATAACGTGGCTCTACTGTTTTACGTGGGCTTTTTTTACGCTTGCTTTCGCCAACTTCAAGAATTTGCTCAATGCTTAAACCTAAACCATCTGCAATTGCGATAATTTGATTATAGGCATCTTCAATTGCTTGATCTTTTTTCGTGGCAATTAATGCTTCAGCTTCAGCTTGTAAACGCTTTAACTCTTCAACAGATAAATTGCTAATATCGGGCATCATACTTACTCCAAAAACTATGCTTTTTTATATTCAGTTATTAAATTAAGCAGATTCATTACATTTTATCAAACCAAAGCTTTAATAAAAAATCCACTACTCTACGTATAAATAACAGTCGATATATTATGAACTGATTATTTAGTTTTAATCAAGAATATGCTGTACAGTTTTTTCTATTTTATGAATACTTGCGCGTACATTTTCAGGGATTAAGGTTTTTTGCATATTTACATGATCTACACAAACAATAACTGCTTCTGCCTGTGCCACTATAGTTTGTTGAGTTTCGCTGTAGATTAAATAATGCATACGCATAGCACTATTACGTAACTCTTCAACTCGAACCCCAATCTTTAATACATCAGGATAAACCACTGGGCGCATATATTGGCATTGATTAGATGCCACGACCGTGAACACGCCTTGCTGTAAAATTTTCAATTGATCAAAATAACATAAACGTGCACTTTCAATATAACGGTAATACACCACATTATTGACATGCCCAAAAGCATCCATATCACCCCATGCGACACGTTGCTCAAAAATAATAGGATAATCTGATAGTGTTAACACAATTCACCTTTAAATTTTAATTTCGACAAAATTAGAATTATTTTCAAAGATTAAATTTAACTGTTTTAATAATTCAGGCTGATCTTTTAAATTAGATTTAACCCTTAAATAACTCATTAATACATGTTCAGGATATAAAGCAAGTAATTGCTCTGCCTCTGAATAGCGTGCTGTTGCTGTAAAAATATGCCATTTGGCAAAACTAAATACAGGTAATGCAGGGTATTTCTGTTCCCAGATATTTATTTGTTGTTCAATTTTCACATAATCAGGCTGTTGTTTTAACAACTGTTGCTGGAACCATAAATAAAACACTTCCTGATTAAATTGTTCACTCAACAAATGTACAGCTAACTGTTCATGCTGTTGCGTCATATCAGGCAAACGTGAAAGTACTTTCAGCCACAACACCTGAATCGCATAACTTTGGCTAAAAATTTGTTCACCTAAATCTAAATAGCGCTGCTGCAATGCCTGTAAGTTTTCTGCATCTACCTGCTCAAACTGAATCAGTAATTGGGTTAGCCATTGTTGTTTTTTTTCGGCATCTAAATGGCCATATTTAGTCGAACGCAAATAATGCCAAGGATATTGCGTAGCAAATTGCCCCCACAAATCAATTAAACGCTTTTGATATGCCGTTTTAACTTTAAATAACCATGGCGATAATTCATGCTGATTTAGAAACTCTAAATGGGTTAAAGCCTGTTCAGGTTGCTGCTGCGCCAAATAAATTTCAATACGCTGAATTTCTGCCAATTCAAAAGCTGCAGCACTGCTTTGATTTAAAGCTGCCAAGGCTTGTGGATATTGCTGCTGAATGGAATACATACGTGCTTCCATCACCCCTTTCAGCAAACCTGACTGGGCAAAGACTTGTCGGACAAATTGGTGCTGATCCTCAGCAGCATCTAATAACCAAATGACTGCCAATTGCTCATAAGGATGTAGGTTTTTAAAATTAAATACCGTTTCGACTTTACGCTGCTCGCGGCTAAAATAGCGTTTTAACAGCAACCATAACACTTGCAACGAAACACTGATGGATAAGAAAAAGAACAACAGCAACCAGATATTGGTTTGTAATTGCCACTCACGCCAATACACATAGACATAGCCTGAACCATGTCCATAACTCAGCAAACTGAGTAGCGCGACGAGTACAAGACTAACCACCACATAGGCGAGTAGAATTTGTTTCATTTATACCGCCCCCAATAAAGCACGTGTTTTTAAGCTTGGCGTAGGTACAATATTTAAATTTTTAATTTTTTCTAATTGCTGAATCAATTGCTGTGCTTTTTGATCAGGTAATGACTGTAGCAGCTGGATAATGCCATTTAGTTCCTGCTGATATTGCAAATACTGACCTTGCATTAATACCTGACGTGCCAATAACAAACGCAATTGAGCTTCTTTTAAGATAATTTGGCGCTGCATTAAGGTGCTTGCAGGTTGTTTAGCGGCCTCAATACTGAGCCACTTTTGCCAAAAATAACGATCCTCTACATCGGCAGGGTTTAGCTCAGGCTGTTGAATTTGCAGTTTTAAATGCTGATCTAGCTGTTGTAACAACTGACTCACCTGTTGATATTGAGCATCACGCGTGGCAATAAACTGTTGGATTTGTTTTTGATCTTGCTGAATGACCTGATGCAGACTTTGTTTTAAGGCAGGTGCTAAGGCATAGTCATTCAAATCATCTGCCAACACACTCATTTTTTCCAAAGCATAATGAAACTGTTGTTGCTGCAATGCGAACTCGACCAAGTCTAATTGCTGCGACACCACATCCATAGGCTGAATACTATTTTCCTGCACTTCGCTACTATACGCTGCAGATTGCTCTGAAGACGGCTGAGTATAATTACGGCGCTGCAAAGCCACCAATTGGTCATTTAAATTGGCATTATTTTTTTCGGCAAGATGCAAACTTTGGCTGAGTTGTTGTTGTTGCGCTGAAATTTGCATGACGTCATAACTCAATTTGACTATCCAGATCACAGCGATCGACGCAACGATCAGCATCAGTTTCTTCATAACTTTCCTTGCATACGCATGATTTGCTGCAATATTAATTCTGTTTTTAAATTGGTCAACTTCAGTATTTTATATTTTGTGTGATGCTGTGCCTGATAATCGAGCAAAATTTGTTCGAGTCGATCACCCAATACCCAATAATGACCTTTATTTAGTAAAGTGGCATCGTGCTGAATCAACATCAACCAATTTAACCAACTGGCCTCACTGCTAATCATCATCCAAAATTCTGAAGTTTGTATTAAACGGCTGCGGACTGCTGCCATTTTTTGCACAGAACTGGCAGGACACTCTCGCTGATACAAGACAAAGTTATGTACTTGCATGCCCTGATCAAGCAGGGTTTGCATCATAAATTGTCGCCCACCTTCGCCACGCCAAAATGCAATTTGCGTACCTGCTGCCAAGTTTTGCAAGCTCGCTAAGCTCAGCATCCCTTCAGAGGTTTCCACCTGCGGGATATCGCTGTGCACTCCATATTCACGCAGCACTTCTGCAGTTTTTTCACCCACAGCCACCCAGCGAATATGTTGTAAATCCTGCAATTGCAGATGACTTTGAGCCAAATACGCCATCCCAATTTCAACGGCTGTTGGGCTAACCACCACAATAATATGCGTATTAGGCAATTGGGCATACAGACTGGCTAGTTCAGCCGACCAAGGCCGTGCTGACAAGCGCAACAACGGCAAATCAATCACCTCAATGTGCTGTTGTTGCAAAGCCTGACTGAGCGCTTCAGCACGCCCCTGCGGGCGAGTATTGATAAAAATCATGGCTTAAAACAACAGACCACTATTGGTACAAAGCTTTGAGCAACTCACCTGCACCTTGCGCCAATAAGGCTTGAGCTAATTGTTCACCCAATTGTTCTGCCTGTTCAGGCGCACCAACTTGTACGGCTTTTAAAATAGTTTGCCCATCGACACTGCCAACACGGCCTTCTATCTGTAATTGACCATCTTGTAAGGTTGCATAGCCTGCAATTGGCACCTGGCAACCACCTTCCAAATAGGCATTAAAGGCACGTTCCGCACGTACACAAACATTGGTGTCTACATCCATCAACGGCAAAATCAAATCCAATACCGCCTGATCTTGGCTACGACACTCCAAACCTAAAGCGCCTTGCCCAACGGCAGGTAAGCTCAGATCAGGCTGAATAGTATGACGAATACGCTGCTCCAAACCTAAGCGCTTCAAACCGGCACTGGCCAAAATAATGGCATCATATTGACCATCATCCAGTTTAGATAAACGTGTTCCCACATTACCGCGTAAATCTATAATTTCTAAATCTGGGCGCGCTTTCAAAATTTGGCATTTACGGCGCAAGCTGGATGTACCCACTTTGGCACCCTGTGGCAAATCTGAAAAATGCGCATAGTGATTTGACACGAAAGCATCTAGCGGGTCTTCACGCTCACAAATGACCGCCAAATTTAAGCCCTCAGGCAATGCCATCGGCACGTCTTTCATGGAGTGCACCGCCAAGTCGGCACGACCATCCATCAAAGCGGCTTCTAATTCTTTAACAAACAGTCCCTTGCCCCCAATTTTTGCCAATGGGGTATCTAAAATTTTATCGCCCTGCGTGACAAAGGTCACCAACTCAACGGTTAAATCGGCATGCAGTGCTTCCAAGCGGGCACGAATATGTTCGGCCTGCCATAACGCAAGCGGGCTTTGTCGAGTTGCAATTTTCAGGGTTTTCATCATAGTGACTAAGCAAGATCAATTTTGTTCATCTAAACTTAACCTGATCCCCTAAAAATGCAAGTCTATTTCTCTACCGATTGCTTGATCTATTTACAAAAAATGCTGGATTCTGCACAAAAATTAGAGTTTTTGGATGCGTTCTCTCAGCAAAGGTAAGTGTCTTCGGCTGACGGCTAAACGCTCATCCAGCTCACGGCAACGTACCTGATATTGTCCTGAATTGACCACTTCTAGCCCCTCCAAAAACTGAATCGACACTAAGGCATTTCGGTGAATCCGAATAAACTGATCACCAAACTCGGTTTCTAAATCTTTCAGCGTTTCATCAATCAGGACACTGCCATTTTTATGACGTACAGTGACATATTTCTGATCGGCTAAAAAATAGTAGATATTTTCTATTGGCACCAACTCTACACCGCGATAGGTTTTCGCCGCGATTTGGTGACGTTTTATTTTTAATTCGTCCATATTTTCTTTTTGTTTTAAATGACTCATCTGCGCTTGCGTGAGTTTTGTTAAATGATCTAAAACCTGTTGCAATTCCTGTTGCATTATCGGTTTTAACAAATAGCCTTCCGCATTGGATTTGAACGCATCAAGTGCGTGTTCATCATAAGCGGTACAAAACACAATGGCTGGCATAGGGTCAAGCTCACGTAAATGCTGAGCACAACTTAGACCATCCATTCCCGGCATTTGAATATCTAATAATATGACATCCGGCTGATGTTCATCCGCCAGTTCAATCGCCTGTTGCCCATGAGCTGCCGTTGCCACCACATGATGCCCCAGTTGAGTGACCAAACGTGATAATCGCTCTCTAGCTAGAGGCTCATCATCACAAATTAGGATGTCCATTTTTCCTCCTTTTTAAGTCAATAACTTTATTTTTATCAAGTCTAGAAAAATCAGAGCAATCACAGCTTATTTTATTTATAACGGTATTGCAGCACCGTGGTGTACATACCATTCCCCGCATAATTTTTGAAAGTAACGCTGCGTCCATAATACGCTTTTAAGCGCTGTTCCACGTTTTGCAGTGCAATCCCATGTCCAGATCTTAAATTTATTTTATCGCTGACATACGGATTTGTAATGACAATATTGACTTGGTTTTGCAATATTTCGATCAATATACTTATCGTACTCTTTGCTAAAACTTTTTCAACTCCATGAAAAATACTATTTTCTAGCAAGGGTTGTAAAGTTAATAACGGAATTTGTACCTGACTGAGCAGTTGCGGTTGTTCAATTTTCCATTCTACCGCCAGCCGATCACCCAAACGAATTTGCTCAATCTCTAAATATCGTTGGCAAAGTTCGATCTCATCTTTCAGGCTCACCAGTTTTAATTCCTGCAAACTGGCACGGAATAAACGTGATAAATTCAGCAACATCTGCTCAGCTTTATCGGGGTCAATTGCAATTAAACTGATCACATTATTTAAGCTGTTAAACAAAAAGTGTGGATGAATACGGGCCTGCATAGCATGCACCCGCGCTTGCAATTCACTATGCCGCTGCTGAATGGCTTGTTCTCGCACATAGATATAACGAAAACAAAATGCACCCAAAATCACACCATAACTCAAATGCAATCCAATCCCATGCATCAATTCTGCCAGACTAAACTGCTGCAAATGAAAATTTTGCCCAAAATGCAATAAGGTATTTAAGCTGAGTGTCGTGACCAATACGATGGCTTGCAGCAAGATAAAACTCACCATAAACGACAGCGCCAAGCCCATGCGTAAAAAACGTGCCTGAAAAAATTCAACCAAAGCCGCAAAACACAACACTACCCAGTTGATATACAAAATATATTGCAGCACCCGACTAAAACTTAAACCTTGCCAGCCCTGTGCTTCAGCCAAAGCCAAGACCATTGCCAAAGCATTGCTGCCAATAAATAGTTCAATTAGATATTGCCAACGCCCTATTTTCGTAAAAAAATACACATAATTCTGTTCTGCCTGCGTATCAGCAAAAGTTTGATTGGCTTGTTCTTCGGCAAGTGAATCTGAATTTGTTATACTCTTGTCCAAATTACCGCTTTTTACTTTATTGAGCCGATATGACCACATCTTCTAATTCCTCAAATCCGTCACAAGCCCAAACTTCGGGTATGTGGGGCGGTCGTTTCTCTGAAGCTACTGACGCATTTGTTGCTGAATTTACAGCATCTGTTCAATTTGACCAACGCTTTTATAAACAAGATATTGCAGGCTCAATTGCACATGCCACCATGTTGGCAAAAGTGGGCGTACTCACCAGCGAAGAGCGTGATGACATTGTTCAGGGCTTAAACACCATTCAGGCCGAAATTGAAGCAGGTCAATTTGAATGGCGCATTGATCTTGAAGATGTGCACATGAACATTGAATCACGTTTAACTCAGCGTATTGGCATTACAGGTAAAAAACTACACACTGGTCGTAGCCGTAATGACCAAGTGGCAACCGATATTCGTCTCTATGTCCGTGATGAAATTGATGCAATTTTAGAATTATTAAAAAAACTACAACACGGTATTTTGACACTGGCTGCAAAAAATACTGACACTATTATGCCTGGTTTTACTCACTTGCAAACCGCACAGCCTGTGACCTTTGGTCACCATCTGATGGCGTGGTTTGAAATGTTAGTACGTGACTCAGAGCGTTTAATTGACTGTCGTAAACGTGTCAACCGCATGCCATTGGGTTCTGCTGCATTAGCAGGCACGACTTACCCAATTGACCGTGCTTATACGGCGGAACTACTTGGTTTTGAAGCTGTATCTGAAAACTCGCTAGATGCAGTATCAGACCGTGATTTCGGGATCGAATTCAATGCCGCTGCATCGTTAATTATGATGCACTTGTCACGTATGTCTGAAGAGCTGATTTTATGGACATCTGCACAATTTAAGTTTGTGAATATTCCAGACCGTTTCTGCACAGGCTCATCCATTATGCCGCAGAAGAAAAACCCAGACGTGCCTGAATTGGTGCGTGGTAAAACTGGTCGTGTCTATGGCGATTTAATGAGCCTATTAACCCTCATGAAAGGTCAGCCTTTGGCTTACAACAAAGACAACCAAGAAGACAAAGAACCTTTATTTGATGCAATTGATACCGTACGTGGCTCACTCATGGCATTTGCCGACATGATTCCTGCCTTAGTACCAAATATTGCAGAAATGCGTGAAGCAGCATTGCGTGGTTTCTCTACCGCAACCGACCTTGCCGATTACTTGGTGAAAAATGGCGTGGCCTTCCGTGATGCGCATGAAATTGTAGGTAAAGCCGTAGCCTTGGGTGTTCAAGAAGGTAAAGACCTGTCTGAACTGAGCTTAGCGCAATTACAACAATTCTCTGATTTGATTCAAGCCGATGTATTTGAAAAAGCCTTAACCCTTGAGGCTTCTGTAAATGCACGTGATCATATTGGTGGCACTGCACCTGCACAAGTCGCTGCAGCAATTGAACGTGCTCAAGCACGTCTTGCCCAACTTTATGCCTAACCGGGAAGTCGCTATGTCTAAACAAGTGTTTTGTCGTAAATATCAAAAGGAAATGGATGCGATGGATTTTGCGCCATTTCCAGGTGCAAAAGGTCAGGAACTGTTTGAAACCGTGTCTAAGCAGGCATGGCAAGAATGGCTCAAACACCAAACTACACTCATTAACGAAAAGCGTTTAAATGTGTTTGAAGCCGATGCGAAAAAGTTTCTTGAAGAGCAGCGTGAGAAGTTCCTGAACAATGATGCTAGCCTTGAAGTCGCTGAAGGTTTAAAACCTCAAAACTAATTTCGCCTGTATTCTAAGCATCAAGAACCAATATCAAAAAGAGTCTTCACGAAGGCTCTTTTTTATGCCCTTTTTTGCATGATCTACAGCCATGCAGCAAAACAACTGAAAGAAGATTCAAAAAGTGAAAGCTGTTGCTGATTTTTTAAAGATGAACATTCACATCTTTAAGCCCTAAAAATAGCGGATTAGGCGATGATTTTAAATAAAATCATAAAAAATAAATCACACAAATAACAATGTAATTCTAAAATACATTTGTATATAAAACGCTACATTCCACTACAATAAAGCACATGATTATCGCGCTGGCTTTTCCTATACTTATTTGCAAGGAGATAAGCAATTGTCTCTTACTATAATAAATATCCCCGATTTCAATCTCAGATTTCCCCCAAAGTCTGGGATTTTTTTTGCCCAAAATTTTTCAAAATAGGCCAGTTTCTACTCTCAAAGAAATTCAGAAAATAAAAATAATGACATAAAAAAGCCCCATCATCAGATGAGGCTTTAAGACTTAAAAGTAACTAGAACTTAGCGTTCCTGTACTTTTTCTTCAATTTCTTTGACGCTGGTATGGCGCACATCAAAACCTTTCACCATATAGATGACTTGTTCAGAAATATTACGCGCGTGGTCACCAATACGCTCCAATGAACGCAACACCCACATCACATTGATTACACGTGAAATATGACGCGGATCTTCAATCATATAAGTCATCAGGGTGCGAGTTGCAGATTGATATTCACGGTCAATATCCGCATCGGCCAATAATACACGTAAGGCCTGATCTACATCTAAACGTGCAAAAGCGTCCAATGCATCATGAATCATGACACGTACTTGGTTGCCAATATGACGGGTTTCCATATAACCCCGTGGCGAACCGCCTTCCTCACATAAGTTTTGGGCAATACGTGCAATTTTTGCAGCTTCATCACCAATACGCTCTAAATCAGTATTGGCTTTAGACATGGCAATGACCATACGCAAGTCGATGGCTGCAGGATGACGACGTGCCAAAATCAAAGTTAAGGCTTCGTCAATTTCGGTTTCCATGCGGTTAACCACATTATCTTGGAATTGCACTTCTACCGCCAACGCTGCATCAGTATCCAAGAGTGAATGAATCGCATTGGCAACCTGCTGTTCTACCAAACCACCCATGGTCATAAATTTGGTATTTACATCCTGCAAATCTTCATTGAACTGAGAAGAAATATGGTGACTTAACACAGGATTATTCGTACTCAAGGAATACTCTCCACAACAAAAGGATAGACTGACGCAATGATTCAATATTAAAGCACAGCAATGATGACGTTTTTATGACATTTTCTCACCAAACTCTAAAGTCTGATCGTTTCTGTCTTTAAACAACAATCCTGCATTTCGGTTTTCTTAGTGAGCCTATGCTACGATGCCTTTTGCACCAACCAAGCATTCATTTCCTGCAAGTCTTGTTCGGTTAATTGTCCCACCGCAGCTTTAAGCTGCAAGACATGATTTAAATAATCATATTGTGCATTGAGATAATCTTGCTTCGCCGAAAAAGCATTACGCTGTGCCAGCAATACATCCACCATGGTTTTTAAACCTTCTTGATATTGCGCTTTCGAGGCACGTGCCACCAAGTCTGCTGAATTCATGGCTGCTTGGCGTGCCTGCAATTTGGCCTGATCCGTTTCTACTTGTAAATATGCTTTCTTTACATCGGTTTGGGCTTTGCGAATTGCGGCATCTAGTTCAGCTTCCGATTTTTGAACTTGCACTGCCGCTTTTTGCACATTTTTACTGACACGCCCACCACTAAACACGTTCCAGTTCATCTCAACCCCAATCTGATCAAACTGACCATCGGGTGACATCACACTTTCAGGGCTTTGCTTGGCATAGCCATAGCTGCCAACGGCCTCAACTTGTGGATAGCGCGCAGCCTGCTCGACCCGACGTGCATCTTCAGCATATTGGCGCTGTAAACGGGCCTGTAAAATGGCTAAATTTTGCTGTTGGGCCAACTGCGTCCAATCTTCCAGACGCTCTGGTACGGGTTTCTGAAATTGAAAATCTTCACGCAGTACTGCCAAATTTTCCCGATACGGGCCAATCAGTTGTGCCAATTGTTCTTGTGCCAACACCAGTTGCACATGCGTTGCAATACGATTGGCACGTGCATTTTGATATTGCGCATTGGCTTCACTGACTTCACTTTTAGCCACTAAACCCTCACGCAATTTGGCATTCATCATATTAAGCTGTTCCAGCAGGGCTTTTTCTTCTTGTAAATAGGCGGTGGTTAAAGACTGCTGACGCAACACATTAAAATAAGCTTCAGACACATTCAAAATATGTTGTTGCTGTTGTAAACGCAAAGTCACTTCGCTCAAGCTCAAAGAGGTTTTAACTTGTTTTAAAGCTTGCCAAGCATCCCAACGGAACAATGGTTGACGTGCGGTTAAAGCCACTTGACGCGATGTGGATGATGCACTATTTAGCATGTCATTGGGAAAGTCTGCGATATTAACCTGACTCATGTCCTGACTTTTACGGGTGATATTGCCAGATAAGGTCACTGTTGGCAGTAAATTACCTTGGGCAATCCCTAAATTCAGTTGATCGGCTTGATACTGCAATTGCTGTGCTTGCCAATTCGGGTCGTTCTGTTGAGCACGTGCATAGGCTTGCAGCAAATCTAAAGCAAATACCCCTGAACTTGCCCACAATAAACTCAGACTCAAAACGATTTTTTTCATTGTTTTTCTAACAACCCACTTTTGCGATTTCATCAATCCAATTGCATGTTCTTTTTACTCTGCACATACTAAAGCTTATTTGCATTTTTTCCGTATGAGTTTCATTACATTGCATTAATTTTCATTTTATTTCAATTCATTGCATAAGCATCAACTCAAAAAACCTCTGCTTACACAGGCTTCACAATTCAGCTTCACATCACAACCATGTAACCAAACTCTAGCAGAATACTACAATTTCTTGCGGCTATTTGACCTTACAATGAGCACTCTCCCTAGTTGTGCAATAAAGTGTATTTCTACAGACCGCCTGCATCGTACTGATGGTTTGGAAATTCTAACTTTTTGGCAATGCTTAATTTTTGTTTGATGACGTATGTTTGTACCACTTTTCTCATGATGGATTGACACTTAGAGATCACCTTCAATGACCGATCAATTTTTATGTTGAATTGCTGTAATGGTTAAATTTTTTCGCATGGGTAAACTAATCATACTGCTTAGCAGTTGCTTAGGTTTACTTGCCTGCCAAAACTCAGACACTCCGCCTGTACCTGAGCCGCCACAGGTGCAGACCAGTGCCAGTGAGCCTGTAGATTTAACCCAAATGTGTGACAACATTCAGCACAACATGCAGCAAATTGATAATACCCGCACCACATTTGCCTTAGAGCAAATCAATCAGGACTTAAAAGTCTGTTTGCCGCTGTTGCCTTTAGCAGAACAGTTAAAATTGCTCGACCTTTCCACCCAAATGTATCAACGCTTTTTGCATGTAGAACGTAGTGCTACAGAACAATTAGCGTTTGAACAACACGCCTTTGATATGGCTCAACACCCCACCATTCAGCAAAGTCATTTTGAAAAATTTGCTGCGCGTGATCAGTATTTATTGAAACACAAAGGACAAGCCTACTTAGAACTGCATGATGCAGGTGCAAGCAAGCTTGCATACCGACGCAGTCCGCAATATTTAGCAATTATTTTTGCACCTTATATGCCCGATGCTGAGCAAGTTTTCATTGAAAGACTGGCCAATGACAACATGCAGTCTAGCTTACAAGATGCAGGATTGACGCTCGATGCGACAGACATCGCAGAACGTGCTTTGTTTTGGGAAGATTATCTACAACGTTATCCAAAAAGTCACTTTATTGCAGATGCACGTTACCTAGCAGAACTTTATGCCACACTGTTGTTTAAAGGGACAGCGCAAAGCCCTGTTTCATACGATTATGTCGATGAATCCAGTATTCAGCCCGCTGTATTATTTGAAGTTAAAAAACTGGCTGAACTGCAAAAATCTACTTTGGCCAATCAAGCACGCAAGTTTATTGCCTTTTTACAAATGAGCGCAGAACAACGCCTTAATGAAATTTCAGCCCAGCCTACCGCACAACAAAAACGCGAACATGGCGAGCAGGCTCTAGTACATGCACAACTGAATCAATATTTAAACCTCAAGACTACGCTCACCAATTCAAAGCGTGACTGTTTCAGTGATGGCATTTGCCTGCCGCTTTAAAGGTAATTTTCTACAAAATACCCCACCTGAATAAAAGCACGGTGAGCCCTGCTTTTATAGCAACAACATGCTACTATTTATACAGCTTGACGGAGCGCGAGTAATTCCTCGCTGAGATTGTGTCCATTTTGTGTTCAGCCCAAAGTAATAATACAAGATGTAAACCCAAGTACCGTTGAACCTGATCAGGTTAAAACCTGCGTAGGAATCAAGCCACCTAAACACCCCGCCTAAAAACTGTTTTAACTTTTAAACAGTTTGATTTGCTATGTTTTTGGTCGTGCTTGATTCGTTGATTTCATTCTTCAGGATCATTGCAATGAACCAATTAACGAATCTATCCCCTGCTGATATTTCTGCTCAACATGAGCAAGATGCCAAAGATTTAACCCGCATTTTACCTGCATCGAAAAAAGTCTATATCCAAGGCTCACGCCCAGACATTCAAGTGCCCATGCGTGAAATTGAATTGACCGATACCCCAACAGGTTTGGGTGGTGAACACAATCCACCTATCATGGTGTATGACACTTCAGGCGTATATACCGACCCAAATGTTGAAATTGACTTAAACAAAGGCTTGCCAAACATTCGTGACAGCTGGATTGAAGAACGTCAAGACACCGAAAAACTAGAAACTCTGAGCTCTGCATTTGGTCAAGAGCGTTTACGTGACATTCGCACCGCTGAAATTCGTTTTGCGCATATTCAAAAGCCACGTCGTGCCAAAGCGGGCAAAAACGTAACCCAAATGCACTATGCAAAACAAGGCATCATCACCCCAGAAATGGAATATATCGCGATTCGTGAAAACCAGCGTCAGCGCGAAGGGGTCGATATGCGTCAGCACCCAGGTCAAAACTTCGGGGCTAAAAATCTAACCGAAATCACGCCAGAATTTGTACGTCAGGAAGTGGCTGAAGGCCGTGCAATTATCCCTGCAAACATTAACCACCCAGAATGTGAACCAATGATTATTGGTCGTAACTTCTTGGTGAAAATCAATGCCAATATTGGTAACTCGGCACTAGGTTCCAGTATTGATGAAGAAGTTGCGAAAATGACTTGGGCAACCCGCTGGGGGGCAGACACCATCATGGACTTATCGACAGGTAAGAACATCCATGAAACCCGTGAATGGATTATCCGTAACTCACCTGTGCCAATTGGTACTGTTCCTATTTATCAGGCCTTAGAAAAAGTAAATGGCATTGCCGAAGACCTGACTTGGGAAATTTTTAAAGACACCCTGATTGAACAAGCAGAGCAAGGGGTGGACTACTTCACTATTCACGCAGGGGTGTTATTGCGATATGTACCCCTCACAGCTAACCGCTTAACAGGCATTGTGTCACGTGGTGGTTCAATCATGGCACAGTGGTGTTTGGCACACCATGAAGAAAACTTCCTGTATACACATTTTGATGAAATCTGTGAAATCATGAAGGCTTATGACGTATCGTTCAGCTTGGGTGATGGTTTACGTCCAGGGTGTATTCAAGATGCCAACGATGAAGCACAGTTCAGCGAGCTGCGTACTTTGGGCGAATTGACCCACCGTGCTTGGGAACATGATGTGCAAGTGATGATTGAAGGCCCAGGACACGTGCCAATGCACATGGTCAAAGAAAATATGGACTTGCAACTTGAGGTCTGTAAAGAAGCACCATTCTATACACTTGGCCCATTAACCACTGATATTGCTCCAGGCTACGACCACATAACCTCTGCCATTGGTGCAGCAATGATTGGCTGGTACGGTACAGCAATGCTGTGCTATGTGACACCTAAAGAACACTTAGGCTTACCAAACAAAAAAGACGTCAAAGATGGCATCATCACCTATAAGATTGCAGCCCACGCGGCTGACCTTGCCAAAGGTCACCCAGGTGCACAAGCCCGTGACAATGCCCTATCTAAAGCACGTTTTGAATTCCGCTGGGAAGATCAGTTCAACCTGAGCCTTGACCCAGACACCGCACGCAGCATGCATGATGAAACCATGCCAAAAGAAGCGCATAAGTCTGCACACTTCTGTTCAATGTGCGGACCGAAGTTCTGCTCCATGAAAATCACCCAAAATGTGAGAGATTATGCACAAAATCAAAATGCTGCGAACAAAACAAAGCAAGTAGATACAGAGATAGAATCAGGTCTCAAAGCCATGAAAACCGCTTATCAGGAACATGGTCAAAAATTGTACCATAAGCTATAAATTGTTTAAAAAGCGTTTGTATTCAATCAAATCTCAGTTAGGATGAAATCATGCTTTGCTCATCCTGATGAGAGTTTATGAAGATTATTCAACAAGCAACTTATGGTCAACACGATGCACAGATTCACCAGCGTGAATACCTGTATCGCGGGTTTATTCAGGTTGAGAAAGTCAGCCTGAGCCATCGCTTGTTTAATCAAACCACCTATACCCCAGTCCTTCAGCGTGAACTTATTCAACGCCCTGAAGCGGCTGGGGTACTCATTTATGATGCCGCACAACAAAAATTTGCACTGATTGAACAGTTCCGCATTGGTGCAATTGACGACAGCGACTCGCCTTGGCAATTGGAAGTGATTGCAGGCGTACTGGATGGCAATGAATCGCCTGAAAGCTGCATTCGTCGTGAAGCCTTAGAAGAGTCAGGCTGCGAGCTGCAACAATTACAACATTTATTTAGTTTTTACCCTTCTGCAGGGGCATGTGCAGAGTTGTTTCACTTATATAGTGCGAATACCACGCTACCACAGGAAGGTGGCGTTTTTGGAATGCCAGATGAGGGAGAAAACATCCAATTACATATTATTGATTATCAGGACATTCCTGACTTACTGACCAATGGTCGGCTAAAGAACGCACCTGTCATTATGGCATTGCAATGGTTACAACAACAGATTAAAACCGTAAAGGATGTCTAAGGGGTCAGGCATGACTTTATTCCCAAATACACACCAGCCAGAGCGCTGGACCATTGTACAAATTTCAGATACACATCTCATGGATCAGGATGATTTAGAGTTTGTGCACATGAATCCTGAACACAGTTTTCATGCGGTCATGCAGGATATTACACAACAATACCCGCAGGCCGATGCAATTTTTCATACTGGCGATTTAGCACAAGTGCCTGTCGCTGCGACATATCAGCGCTATTTAAAATTTATGCAGGCATTAAATATTCCGCATTATCAAATTCCTGGCAATCATGATGATGCCGAGGTCTTCCCTTTTTATGTAAAATCCAATCAAGTCCATGCGATTGAACTGGGTAACTGGTGCGTGATCTTGCTGAATACAGCCGTCAAAAACCGTGTCGATGGATGGATGGATGCAGCACAGTTACAACAATTAGATCAGGTTCTGCAACAACATGCGCATCAGTATGTGATCATTGCCTGTCATCATCATCCTTTTGATATGCATTCACACTGGATTGATCAGCACAAGTTAAAAAACACTGAAGATCTAATTGATGTGTTGGCGCGGCACAGTCAAGTCAAACTGGTACTGTGCGGTCATGTGCATCAGGACTCACTCAATGAATGGCAAGGGATTCAGTTTTACTCAACCCCATCGACCTGCGTGCAGTTCAAACCACACAGCCAACACTTTGCTTTAGGTACAGAAGCCCCGGGTTACCGTGTGTTACATTTGAATGCAGATGGCAGTTTTAGCACTCAGGTGCATCGGGTTGAGCATATCGTGCAACAAATAAATTTTGAAATTTCAGGTTATTAACTTTTCATTTTATTTCTTTTGCTTTACTTTATGCCTTCAACGAAAAAATGCGATAACACATCCAAACATCAAAGACTATCCATAATCAAAAAAAGTCTATATGATGACGTCCCCCGAAGATCGAATATTGTTCTTTGGGAGTGGATAAAAACACTTGCATATCACCATATTTTTTGCGTACCAATCGTACGCATATGATGAGGAATGCCCTACATGGCGAATGACAACCAAAATCAAGTCTTGGACGAACAAACAGATCTTGTAGAAGAAAAAGCTACAAAACGCGTGCGTAAGGCAAAGCCAAAGGCTTTAGAGGGCGGTTCTACAGCTAGCTTATTTGGTATTGCACCTTATCAGCCTAAAAAAAATGAAGAATACATGTCTGAAGGACAACTCGAGCATTTCCGTCAAATTCTCATGGCGTGGAAAGAAGAGTTAATGTCAGAAGTTGACCGCACTTTAAACACTATGCAAGACGAAAATACAGCCTTGCCAGATGTAAACGACCGTGCGACTCAAGAAGAAGAGTTTGCAATTGAGTTGCGTACTCGTGACCGCGAACGTAAATTGATTCGTAAAATTGAACAATCTATTGAAGCGATTAAAAACGATGACTATGGTTTTTGTGAAACTTGTGGTGTCGAAATTGGTTTACGTCGTTTA
Source organism: Acinetobacter sp. A3 (assembly GCF_012371415.1). NCBI lineage: Bacteria > Pseudomonadati > Pseudomonadota > Gammaproteobacteria > Moraxellales > Moraxellaceae > Acinetobacter > Acinetobacter sp. A3. Next base: position 46,905 of record NZ_JAAZQW010000010.1, on the reverse strand, counting down.
GAAGCACGTCCAACTGCAACGTTATGTATTGATTGCAAAACTTTGGCAGAGATCAAAGAGAAGCAAAACAACGGTTAATCGTGACTGTTGAGAATTTCCTAGCCGAACACAGTTCGGAGCTTGAGCAGCAGCGAAACGATGTTTCGCTCACTCGCTACACAGGTCGGTTTGCGCCATCGCCAACCGGCCCTTTGCATTTTGGCTCACTCATTACAGCAGTAGCCAGTTATTGTGATGCCAAAGCTCAGCACGGCAAATGGCTCGTCCGCATTGAAGATACCGATATTCCTCGCATCTACCCAGGTAGTGAAAGCCATATCTTGCGCTGCATAGATGCTTTTCAATTTGAACCTGATGCTGAAATTATTTTCCAGAAAGATCATCTTGAGCTTTATGAAGCCGTATTGCAACAGTTACAGCAACAAAATTTAGTCTATGCCTGTCAATGCACCCGCAAAATGCTTGGCTCTAATCATATTTATGCAGGGACCTGCCGCAATCTAGGGCTAGATTTTGTAGAACAAGCCATTCGCGTCAAAGTGAACGATCAGGACATCTGCTTTCAAGACCGTTTACAAGGTCAACAATGTTCCAACCTAGCGCAGGACTTGGGAGATTTTGTATTGAAACGGCGCGATGGCATTATCAACTATCAATTGGCGGTAGTGGTGGATGACTATTTGCAAGGCATCACGCATGTAGTTCGTGGGGCAGATTTGCTGGACAACACTGCACGACAAATTTATTTGGGGCAATTGTTAGGCTATCCACGCCTTAATTATATGCACTTGCCTTTGGCCATGAATGCGCAAGGACAGAAACTGTCTAAACAAAACCTTGCTCAGGCTTTAGACTCAACCCAAGCCCCACAATTGCTACAGGCTGCGTTTACTGCGCTAAATCAGCCCCCTATTGTCCTCGACACGCCAGCACGTATGTTGCAGCAAGGCATTCAACAATGGGATGCATCTCGTATTCCTGTAGGCACTACGTTACACGGTTGCTACTTATAAAATTCCAGATTCGTTTATGCTCAAAGTCACATTCACAGATTTAGGCAGAAGCATCTATGTTTTTTATTTTTGGTGTAGGGCCGAAAACCAAAGTCGTGGAAAGCAATCAGTTTACTTGTCCTGTTTGTCGTACCCACAGCAGATATGAATTAAGACAACGGCGGCAATATTTTTCTTTATTTTTTATTCCGCTTTTTCCTGTGTCGAAACAGCAGAATGCTACGGTGAAGTGTTTACATTGTGGAACTGAAATGCCAAGCATGGTGCTAAACCATGCTCAGCCGAATTCTGCTAAAGAGATGAATCTAGAAGCTTAAGACTAGAAACTAGATTCTTCACGGCTTGGATTGGTTTCATGGGTCGAGGCTTCAATTTTCAGAATTAGACTCACCATGACTGCGCACATAATCAAAGATGAACCACCATAACTAATGAATGGTAGCGTCAGACCTTTGGTTGGCAACATGCCCATATTCATGCCTGCATTCACCATAATCTGCAACAAGAAGATGATGCTGATTCCATACGCCAAATAGCCTGCACGTAAATATTGGTTTTTTAGGGCACGATGACCAATTTTAATACAAGAAACCAGCATCGCAAAAGACAGGCTGATTACCACAAAAATACCCAAAAAGCCGAACTCTTCACCCAACACAGCCAACATAAAGTCTGTGTGCGCTTCTGGTAAATAGGACATTTTCTGAATACTGTGCCCTAAACCTACACCAACCCACTCACCACGACCAAATGCCATTAAAGCGTTAGATAACTGATAGCCAACACCCAAAGGGTCATTCCACGGGTTTGAGAACGACATTAAGCGTTCAAAGCGATACGGCTCGAACACCACTAAAAACACAAAGGCGGCAATAATTGCCCCGAAGGCAATCCCGAACTGAATTAACGGTGCACCTGCCAAAAAGAAGACGCCCAGCATGGTCAAGGCAATCACCACAGTAGCCCCTAAGTCTGGCTCTGCAATCACCAAACCAACGGTCACGGCCATAATCACCGCAAGACGTACCAAGCCTTTAATATTGTTACGCACTTCTTCGGCACGTCGCACCACATAATCTGCAGTAAATATGGCCATCATGACTTTGGCGACTTCAGAGGCTTGTAAGGTAAATCCTGCAACCCGAATCCAGCGTTTAGAGCCATTAACCTCAGTACCAACCACCAAAACTGCAATCAATAAGGCAATGGTGACAATCCACAGAAAAAAGGTATTGTTAAACCATGTATTCAGCGGCACTTTATACACAACAAAAGCAGCAACCAAGGCCACCACAATCGAAATACCATGGCGGAAAACATAGTGAAAAGTATTTTCATGCATACGCTCTGCATAGGGCATCGACGCCGATGCCACCATAATCGAGCCAATACATAACAATGCCAATACACTAAAAATCAGCACATTACGCACATTTATTTCCGCAGGCAGTTTTGGCAGCCAACGGTCATAGACCTGATTGAGTTTATTGATTGTTGTCTGAGCCAAGCCAGCCATATCTCATCCCTTATTGTTGTTATACCAGCGCGTTAACAGAAGCAACGAACTTGTGACCACGTTCTGGATAGCCCGAGAACATATCAAAACTTGCACATGCAGGTGACAATAGCACCACATCATGCGCTTGTGTATGTTGTTGGCAAATTTCGACTGCCTGTTGTAAGGTCTCTGCACGCAAAAGTGTGGTCGTACCCGAAATTGCAGCTTCAATTTGCGGTGCATCCTCACCAATCAACACCGCGAGTTTGGCATATTGCTGCAAGGAAGCACGCAGCGCAGTAAAGTCCTGCCCTTTGCCTTGCCCACCTAAAATAATGGCGACTTGCCCACCTTGAGCCTGAATTGCAGCACCCAAGCCATCCAAAGCCGCCAAAGTCGCACCAATATTGGTGCCTTTAGAATCATTATAATAACGCACCTCATGCAAGGTTTTGACAAACTCACAGCGATGTTCCAAACCTTTAAAAGTTTTCAGCGTTTCCAACATGCTTGCCATAGGCAAACCAATCGCTTCACCCAACGCCAAACAAGCCAAGGCATTGGCAATGTTATGCGTACCTTGAATATACATTTCTGTACTTTTCAATAAACGCTCACGCCCACGCGCCAGCCACATGCTGCCATCATCATCTTTTAATAAACCGAATTGGTTTAAGTCAGGCGCATTCAAGCCAAAACTTTGCATTGGGGTTTGATCGGGTACTAACGGACGGCTCAGGGCATCATCACGGTTAAACACCACTTTTTTGACACCTTGGAAAATACGATGTTTGGCAGTGTGATACCCCAGCATATCACCATGGCGGTCTAAGTGATCTTCACTCATATTTAGCACCACAGCCACTTCTGCATTTAAATTCGAGGTAGTTTCTAGCTGAAAACTGGAGAGTTCCAATATATACAGTTCAGGATCATCTTTAATCAAATCCAACGCAGGACGGCCTAAATTACCGCCCACAGCCACTTTTTTACCCGCCTGCTCTGCCATTAAACCAATTAATGTAGTCACGGTACTTTTCGCATTTGAACCAGTAATGGCCACAATAGGTTTGTCGGTTGCACGACGTAAAATCTGAATTTCGCTCACCACAGGAATACCCTGTGCCATAGCAGCCTGAATTTCAGGGAGTTTTGGATCTAGCCCAGGGCTAATCACAATTTCTTCTGCAGACAGCAATATATCTTGATCAAACTGCCCAAAACGGGTTTCAACCTCGGCTGGAATTTGGTCATGTCCTGGAGGTGTGGGGCGAGAGTCTGTCACAGCAACGCGGTAACCCTGATGATGTAAGAAATTAACGGCTGCAACACCCGAAATACCAAGCCCTGCAACGACTTTTAATCCACCACGTTGTATTAACATTTTTGCCCCATTTTGTGCGGTAATTTTGAAACTGACAAAATGGTAGCACTTTGCTGTTTTGAATGCTTTTTCTGTTTGCAGTTTCTGCAAATTTTTTGTGTCAGTGCGTAAAAAAACCGTCAGATCGCTGACGGTTTTTTAAAACATCTCAGTAAAGTTGGACAGATGTGGCTATTTCCATTTCACTGCTTGGACTTCAACTTTCTTTTCGGTGGGTTGATCTTTGCTGTCACATCCACAACTGCCACCACAACCTGCCACTGCCACAGGCTTCAACCACTTTGCCAAACCATGCCAACCTTTTTCTGCGCAGGAATTGGACAGTTTTAGAAAAACTGCGCTAGAAGCCTTGGGAAAGACTTTTTTAAAAACCACTACCGCACTCCACAGTACCAGTGCAGCAACAATCAGAATTTCAATCATGTTCGTCTTCTCCTGTGAAACCTAAAATAGCCTTAACCCAATAAATATGAGGCTGTTTGATAAGTCAGGAATGACATAAAGTAGGCCAAACCAAATAAATACACCGTCATAAAACTGACTGTACGCCATGAACCTGTTTCACGCTTTACAGTAGCCAAAGTCGCCAAACAATGCGGTGCATAAATAAACCACACCAACAATGACAAACCTGTCGCCAATGACCAACCAAGCTCACCACCGCCACTAATTAAAGCGGCCAAACCTTCGGACATGGCATCCTCATCAACTGCAGACAAGGCGTAGACTGTACCCAATGCTGCCACGACTACTTCACGTGCTGCCATGGCAGGAATCAAAGCAATTACAATCTGCCAGTTAAAACCAATGGGTGCAAAAATTGGCTGTAACACATGCCCCAACATCCCTGCAAAGCTGTAATCAATCGCAGGCATGGTCGCGCCTTCTGGCGGTTGTGGGAAGGTACACAAAAACCATAGCAAAATAGACAGCGCAAAAATAATGCCACCGACACGCTTTAAGAAAATTTTGGCGCGATCTAGCAAACCAATCCACACACTTTTTAGGTCTGGAAAACGGTAGCTTGGCAATTCCATTAACAACACGTGTTCAGATTTGTCTTTTTGCAAAAATTTGAGCACAAACGATACGCCCAAGGCACTTAAAATACCCGCCATATAAAGACCGAATAACACCAAACCTTGTAAATTAAACATGCCCCAAACGGTTTGATTTGGAATGAACGCCGCAATCAATAAGGCATATACTGGCAAACGTGCGGAACAAGTCATCAATGGCGCAACCATGATCGTGGTTAAACGATCACGTGGATCAGCAATGCTGCGGGTGGCCATAATCCCTGGAACTGCACAGGCAAAACTGGACAACAAAGGAATAAAGGCACGACCACTCAAGCCTGCACTAAACATCAGCTTATCTAGTAGGAATGCAGCGCGGGGCAAATAGCCCGATTCTTCTAAAATCAGAATAAACAGGAACAAAATTAGAATTTGTGGCAAGAACACTACCACACCGCCTGCACCTGCGATAATGCCATCTACAATTAAGCTGTTCAGCAAAGGATGTGAGGTATTTTCCCCAAGCACCTCGCCTAACCAGCCAAAGAAGCTTTCAATACCATCCATAAATGGTGCAGCCCAAGCAAAAACAGCTTGGAATACAATGAACATCATCACGGCAAGGCTTACCAAGCCAAACACAGGATGCAGAAAAATTTTATCTAGAAAGTCAGAGCGTTTGTCTTCTTCATCTACAAACTGCACCACATCATGCAAAATGGTTTGAATACGTTGGTGCTGGCTGCCTTTTAAGCCTGTCAATTCAGTCTGTGGTACCGAAAACTTACCCAAATCCAACGCATTCATTAAATTTTGAATACCTGAATCACGCACCGCAACGGTTTCCACCACAGGCACACCCAAACGCTCAGATAGCTTTTGCGTATTAATTTGCATTCCGCGGCGGCGTGCTTCATCCATCATGTTGAGCACCAATAAAATTGGACGTCCCAACTCAATCATTTCAAGTACTAAACCTAGATGCAGTTTCAGGTTGGTCGCATCGACCACACACAAAAATGCATCTTGCTGACCTTCTTCAGCAATTTTGCCCTGCACTACATCACGGGTAATGGCTTCATCTGGGCTGGTGGCTTCTAGGCTGTATGTACCTGGTAAATCCAGTACACGTACCGCCTGCCCCGAAGGCAAGTTGAACTGACCCACTTTGCGCTCTACGGTAACACCCGCATAGTTTGCAACTTTCTGACGCGTCCCTGTCAAATGGTTAAATAAAGAAGTTTTACCGCAGTTTGGATTCCCTACAAGTGCGATACGTAAAGGATCACTCATGCAGTTACTCCCTGTTCAATTTCAACGCGATCAGCTTCCACTTTGCGCAAGGCAAAACGGGTAAATCCCACCTGAATTAAGATCGGATCTCCACCAAAAATACCTTTGGTAATCACCTGCACAGGCGTTCCAGGCACAAAGCCCAACGTTTCTAAGCGATTCGCAACCAAATCATTTAGGGATGTTCCACCATCGGCAGTCCGAAGTACCTGACGAATGATGGCTGTTTGTTTTGCTTTGAGTTCTGACAAACGCACCGTGAAATTCCTATACTATTTTGCCCATTATATACGCAAATGAGAATAATTAACAAATAAGGTCAACTTACATTTAATGGTTTTATATCACATCGACAGGCTTACTGAATTGGATTAGAGTAGGAAATAACTATGCTTATTATCGATTTCCCCAATCAACATTGGGATTTTTCATGTGATCACTATGCTGAACAAAAAACCGCGTATTCCTGCTGCAATTCAAATTCCAGAATCCCTGAGTTTTTTGGAAGGCTATCGCAATGATTTAATTGCACAAAGTGTGAGCCCACATACACGTAATGCCTATTTATCCGATTTAATTCAGTGCAGCGAATATGTCAGTAAACCCATGCCAGACTGGCAACATGATGATATTTCCGATGTGTTGATTGCGCTGACCAAACAACAGAAAAGTCCACGCTCGATAGCACGCTGTCTTTCTGCCCTGCGCTCTTTTTACAAATTTTTAAGAGAACACAAACTACGTTCCGACAACCCTGTTGCAGCACATAAAACACCTAAGTTAGGTCGTGCTCTACCCAAAGACTTGTCCGAAGCCGATGTCGATGCATTGATTCAAGCACCGAATATTCAGACGGCCTTGGGCTTACGAGATCGTGCCATGCTGGAAGTCCTGTATGCCTGCGGTTTACGTGTCACTGAATTACTCAACTTGCGTCTAGACTTGATTAACCTCAAACAAGGTTATTTACGCATTGTGGGAAAAGGCAATAAAGAACGCTTAGTACCCATGGGGCAAGTCGCATGTGAATGGATCGAGCAATATTTAACAGAATCGCGCCCACAACTGTATAAAACCGCCACAGATTATCTATTTTTAACGCAGCATGGCGGCATTATGAGTCGCCAGAACTTCTGGTACGCCATTAAACGCTATGCCCTGCAAGCAGGTATTCAGGCCGAGTTATCGCCACACACCTTAAGACATGCATTTGCCACCCATTTGCTGAATCATGGTGCAGATTTACGTGTGGTACAAATGCTGCTCGGACACAGTGATTTATCTACCACACAAATTTATACACATGTGGCACAAGTCCGTATGCAGCAACTACATGCCCAGCACCATCCACGGGCTTAAAATCAAAAACGACGCAGAAGTTTAACGATCACGACTATTTTTTGTTATGCTAACGCTCTATTTTTTACGCCAACAAGAAAGGGTTGTTTATGACATTTACCCGCTCAACACTTTTGATTGCCTGCTCACTTGCCAGTGCTTTTGCAATCACCGCTTGCTCAAATGCCAATAACGAAGACAAAAAGCAAACTACGCTCACCGCAAGTGCTCCCGCTACAGGTGAAGCATCGACTCTAATTGAACGCAATGCACAACAACGTCTAAGCACGACCTTGCAGCAACATTTTAAAACTGCAGGCATCAGTGCCAAAATTACCGATATTAAAGCCACTGAAGTACCCAACCTATTTTGGGTCAGCCTAGAAGGCATGTCTTCAGTCTATGCCACCAGTGACGGCAAATATATTATTCAAGGTGACGTAATTCGTTTAGGCGACAAAGAACTGCACAACGTCAGTGAAAACCTGCAAGCAGGCGTGAACAAAAAAATCTTTGCTGAATTAAAGCAGGAAGATTTACTGGTCTTCCCTGCCAAAGGCAAAACCAAACATGTAATTTATGTCTTTACCGATGTCAGCTGCCCATATTGCCATCGTCTACATGAACAAATGGATGAAATGAACGGCAAAGGGATTGAAGTCCGTTACATTGCTTGGCCACGTGGCGAACAGCACATGCCAAACATGGAAGCGATCTGGTGTAGTGAAGACCGCCATGCAGCCTTTAATGCGGTTATGAATGGTGCAGCAATTGCCCCTGCCAACTGTAAAAACCCAGTTCGTGCTCAATATCAACTGGGTTTAAATATGGGCGTAAATGGCACGCCCGCAATTTATAATGCTGAAGGCGTTTATTTGGGTGGCTATTTGTCTACTTCAGAATTGGTGAAGCGTTTAGAAAACTAAAAATACGCAGTTTTTGGGATGTTTCATCTTGGTCATAAACTAAGATGAAGCGTCCATAGAGCCAATATAAATAACGAATTTTTATCTGTGATTTTACTTTTTTTTATATACAAAAGATAAGTGAGATCTGCCCTAGAGTCAGCGCGTTTTTTTAGCTATGATCTAAACTCGCTTAAAGTTGATTAATATGGAGTGTGACGTGAAACCAGTTCGTCTGGCAATCCTCGGTCTTGGTACTGTGGGTGGTGGTGCCCTTAAACTATTAAAAGAAAATGCTGCTGAGATTAGACGTCGCACCGGTCGTGAAATTGAAATCACCTATGTGGGAACACGTCGTCCGCGTCCAGACCTCAACTTGCCAGAATCTGTCAAGCAAAGTGATGACTTGATGGACATCGTACGTCAACCCGATGTAGACGTCGTGGTTGAAGTCATGGGCGGTATTCACCCTGCGTATGAAGTCATCATGGAAGCGATGAAACACGGCAAACAAGTCGTGACTGCCAACAAAGCCCTGCTTGCAGAACATGGCAATGAGCTATTTAAAGCAGCAGAAGACAATGCTGTACAAATTGCCTATGAAGCAGCAGTTGCAGGCGGTATTCCAATTATTAAAGTAATTCGTGAAGGTTTGGCTGCCAACAAAATTGAATGGCTAGCAGGCATCATTAACGGTACTGGCAACTTTATTTTAAGTGAAATGCGTGAAAAAGGCCGTACCTTTGAAGATGTCCTGAAAGAAGCGCAAGAATTAGGTTATGCCGAAGCCGATCCAACCTTTGACGTTGAAGGTATTGATGCTGCACACAAACTGACCATTTTGGCTTCATGTGCTTTTGGTATTCCACTACAGTTTGACAAAGTCTTTACCGAAGGTATTGGCAAAGTCACAGCGCAAGATGTGAAATATGCAGAAGAACTAGGCTTCCGCATCAAACACTTAGGGATTGCACGTCGTACCGACAAAGGGATTGAACTTCGCGTCCACCCAACTTTAATTCCTGAAGAAGAATTGATTGCCAACGTCAACGGCGTAAAAAATGCAGTCTTGGTACAAGCCAATGCTGTTGGCCCAACTTTATATTATGGTGCGGGTGCAGGTGCAGGCCCAACAGCGTCTGCTGTGGTTGCCGATGTTGTCGACATTGTCCGTGATATTTCATATACCGAAGATGGTGCAGGTACGATTCCACAATTGGCATTTGAAGCATTAACCGACTTGCCAATTCTAAGCCGTGAAGAAATGACCACTGGCTACTACATCCGTATTAATGCTGAAGACCAAACTGGTGTTCTTGCCGATGTAACCACCATCTTAAGCCGTGCAGGCATCAGTATTGATGCCATCATGCAACAATCACGCTTAAAAGACCTTATTCCTATCGTGATTCTGACTGACCCAGTTCAGGAATCAAAAATGGATGAAGCGTTACAACAAATTCAAGCATTGCCAACCATTCATGGCGAAATTGTACGAATTCGTTTAGAATCGCTTGATAACTAATCGGGTGGAGGGGAATATTTCCTCTTGCCAAGCTCTACACACAATTGGAACATCATCATGTCGAATGCCAATCGTTATACTGGTTTAGTTGACCGTTATCGTGACCGTTTACCAGTGTCTGCAACTACACGTGCAATCTCTCTAGGCGAAGGTAACACGCCGCTCATTAAGCTTGAGAATATTCCACGCATTATTGGTAAAGATGTTGAAATTTATGTGAAGTATGAAGGCTTAAACCCGACAGGTTCATTTAAAGACCGTGGTATGACCATGGCAGTGACCAAAGCGGTTGAAGAAGGTTCAAAAGCCATTATCTGTGCATCTACAGGTAACACTTCTGCTGCGGCTGCAGCTTATGCTGCCCGTGCTGGCATTAAAGCATTCGTTTTAATTCCAGAAGGCAAAATTGCCATGGGCAAAATGGCACAAGCGATGATGTACGGTGCAATCACCATGCAAATTCGTGGTAACTTTGACGATGGTATGCGTCTCGTTAAAGAAGTGGCTGACCAAGCACCTGTAACGATTGTGAACTCAATCAACCCTTACCGCCTACAAGGTCAAAAGACCATCGCTTATGAAATTGTAGATGAATTAGGTCGTGCTCCAGATTACCACTGCTTACCAGTAGGTAACGCAGGTAACATCACTGCTCACTGGATGGGATATACCGAAGCAGTTGCCAACCAACCTGCAGATCAATTCGAGCAGGTGGTATATGACGCAGCTACTGACAAATTCACAGGCCCAAACCCTGAAGGCCGTCCAATCATGGTCGGTTATCAAGCATCTGGTGCTGCGCCATTCTTACGTGGTGCGCCTGTTGAAAACCCAGAAACTGTTGCAACTGCAATCCGTATTGGTAACCCACAAAGCTGGAACCATGCTAAAGCAGTGGTACGTGATTCAGAAGGTTGGTTTGATGAATTGACCGATGCCGAAATTTTAGAAGCACAACGTATGCTGTCTATGTATGAAGGCGTATTTGTTGAGCCTGCATCTGCTGCGTCTATTGGTGGTGCAATGCGCGACATCAAAGCGGGTAAAATCAAAGAAGGTTCTGTGATTGTATGTACCGTAACAGGTAACGGTCTAAAAGACCCTGACACAGCCATGAAACAATGTGCAGATGCTGTTATGTTGTCAATTGATGCCACCATGCAACAAGTAAAAGACTCGATTCTTTCAAATATGTAAAATTTGAAGTGTCATTAAAAAAACCCTGCTTTGGCAGGGTTTTTTCTTGTTTATATTTCTGTTCAGGTTTTTCAGCCTTAATCGTGAGAATCACACCATTAAAGCTGAATATTCGCTTAAATGCGTTTTGGCAACTGACTTGCCCAGCTCATTAAACGGGTTGCATCATTGGTGCGTGCTTGTGAAGTATCTGCACCCAAAAGCACCACCACTGCAGGACGGTTATTTAAAGTGGTGTGCATCACCACACAACGCCCTGCCTCATTGATATATCCTGTTTTAGACAGATTGATATTCCAGCCACCATTACGCACTAACGCATTGGTATTATTAGATTTCAAGACTCGATAACCCAAGTTAAAGTCATACGTTGGCGTCGTTGAGAATTGACGAATCAAACCATATTGCGAGGCAGTACTTACCAAAATACCCAAATCACGTGCAGAAGAAACGTTACGCGGGTCTAGACCTGTGGCTTCGGTAAAGCGGGTAGCATTCATGCCCAATTCACGTGCTTTAGCATTCATTGCTGCAACAAAGGCACTTTTTCCCCCTGGGTAGGTACGCGCTAAGGCTGCTGCTGCTGGGTTTTCAGATTTCATTAAAGCAAATAATAATGCTTCGGCACGGTTGAGCTTGTCACCCACACGCAAAGTCGAACTTGAGTTTTTGCCTGCAGCGCCTGCAAAGTCTATTGATTGTAAGGTAATTTGTTCAGACATATTCAAACGAGCATCTGAGGTGACCACTGCAGTCATCACTTTGGTCACTGAAGCAATTGGCAGTGCTACGTTGGTGTTTTTGCTGTACAGCACTTCACCAGTTTGTGCATCCATCACCAAAGCCGCGCGCGCATTGACAGAAGGCTGGCTGCTATAGGCAGAAGTATCTAAAATACGGACGGTTTTTGGCGTAGTAGACGCGGGTGCAACACCATTGCTGCTACGTACAGTTGTGGTAATTTTGGTTGAACCTGGCGGTGTAGGCTCTGCAACATAAGTGTCTGGTGTAGCCTGAGCGCTCGCACTGCTACTTGCTAGGTCACCATTTAAGAATTGATCGGCTTGCTCTGAAGACCAACTTAATGTCGCCTGACCGTCGCTCCCAGAGGAAGGATTGATGACAAGTTCAGCAAAACTGACAGAACTTAGGCTGAGCATCATAGATGCGATCAGCACATGCATTAACGACTTCTTAGAATTTTTCACGACTGCTTACTCAACTCAGGGAGGTAAGATACATTTGCGTATTACCTCAAATATGCCTTACATTTAATAAAAAATACAACAATGAATAGTTTTTGCCAGGATATTGTGCAGAACTTTTCATTCTGGATTAAGAATAGCATTGCTAATTTTGTCGTTTCATTGCAAGCTAATTTTGCTTTATGTAACAAAAAAGATGATTTTTTCAAAGGGAGAGTGTAGGTGATCACAGTTTTAGTAGTGGACGATCATGAATTGGTACGTACTGGGATTTGCCGTATGCTCGAAGACCATGCCGATGTACAGGTGATTGGACAGGCTGAATCTGGTGAAGAAGCGATTACCTTAGTACGTCAGCATCATCCCAATGTGGTGTTATTAGATGTAAACATGCCTGGCATTGGGGGTGTAGAAACCACGCGTCGCTTGTTGCAGACTGCACCCGACACTAAAGTTTTGGCGGTTAGTGGTTTGGCAGAAGAACCGTACCCATCTTTACTGCTCAAGGCGGGAGCAAAAGGCTACATCACCAAAGGTGCACCAGTGAGCGAGATGGTACGTGCCATCAAAAAAGTCATGCAGGGTGGCAAATACTTCAGTGCCGATATTGCCGAGCAACTGGCCAGTTCATACTTATCTGACACGCAACAATCCCCTTTTGATAGTCTGTCAGAACGTGAAATGCAGGTGGCAATGATGGTAGTGAACTGTATCAGCGCACAGGAAATTGCCGATAAACTCTTTGTTAGTGTAAAAACGGTGAATACTTACCGTTACCGTATTTTTGAAAAATTAAATATTGATAGTGATGTCAAACTCACGCACCTTGCGATTCGTTATGGATTGATTAAGCCTTAATCTTTACTGTGTGCTTGTTGTGCATTTTATCCGTATATAAGACGATGACCCTATGCCAGATTTAAAACAACATTCTGAGTTAAATCAGTATCATCTTGGCATGTGGTATGGTGCGTATCGGCTTTTAATTGCGTTTTGTTTACTGCTGATTACCCTACTCACCTTTCAGCAGCTTGGTTCACAGTATCAGCACCCTGGTTTATATCTGTATACACTGGTCTGCTATTTTGTGTTTAGCTGTGTGCAACTGATCAGCTATAAATATATTCCCTTCAAAAGCAGCCAACAACTGACTCTATTTTTTGCGGTTGATATTATCGCGCTGAGTAGCCTGACTTTTGCAACCGATGGACCCAACCTCTATTTAAGTTTATTGTTTGTGATCACGATTTTTGCGGCATCGTTATTGCTGCAAAAACGTAAAGCCTTGGCCATCACCCTCATTGCCATGATTATGGTGATTTATCAACATTTTGTTGGCAGTTTACTGGCCTTTTCTTCACTGAATAATATTGGTCATAGTGCACTGCTGGCATTTTTATTTTGGGTGGTCTATGGCAGTGGCCGTATTGCAGTAAGACGCTTTCAGCTGTTAGAAAATCTCAACTTTTCACAATCCTTAGAACTGCACCGCCTACAAAATATTAACCGGTATATTTTAGAACAAACGGAAATGGGTTATTTGGTGCTGGATGAAAATTGTCATGTGGTTTTAAGCAACCCTGCGGCCTGTTATTTATTAGGTATTCCTGCACAATACGCACACTCAACCTATCCACTGTATAAAATTCAGCCCGATTTATTTGATCTGTTCAAATTTGACCAGTTACAAGATGGTGAAAAATTTCAGTTTGAATCACAGCTCAGCAATTTTCACGTACATATTCAGGTACAAAAACTCAAAGTACCGCATCAGACTTTGACCTTATTGGCACTTCAGGATGGACAAAAAATAAATCAACAAGTCCAGCAACTTAAACTGGCGGCCTTGGGGCAATTATCGGCCAGTATTGCCCACGAAATCCGTAATCCACTGGCTGCCATTGTACAGGCCAATACGCTCCTCAGTGGCAGTGACGCAGCACAACAACAATTGTTGTCCGGCATGATCAGTAAACAAGCGGCCCGGATTGATAAAATTATTCACGACACCTTAAGTATGGTGAAAAACAAACAAACCACACCTGTAGTGATTCAGCTAAACCAATTTTTGCCGCAACTCATTAGGGAAGATTTACCCGATGCTGCCAGTAAAATTCGGCTGCAACTTGAAAATCAAATCAGTATTCTGTTTGATGAATTACAGTTACGCCAAGTACTAATAAACCTGATTCGCAATGCCATTCGACACAATTCAGCAGATCAGCAAGCCATAGAAATTCATGCATATCATCAAGCAAATCATATTTGCATTGATGTACAGGATTTTGGCTCAGGGGTTGCCAGTCAGGATATTCGCTATCTGTTCCAACCATTTTTCAGTACCGAAATTAATGGAACTGGTTTAGGATTATATTTATCACATAGTTTTTGCGAAGCCAATCAAGCCAAGCTGAGCTATGTAGAACAAAAACAAGGGGCATGTTTCAGAATTAAATGCCAATGCCCACCCGCGATTTAGTCTTTATTTAACGATGTAGTTTTTGTGTTGTTTTGGGGAAAATATGCACGCTGTTCAACCTTTGGTTTTATTGGTCGATGACGAAGAAGACCTTTGTACTCTTATGCAAATGACTTTGGCTCGCATGGGCATTCAAACTCATGTGGCCTACCGTCTGGAACAAGCGAAACAGCGTTTGGCTGAACATCATTATGATGCTTGTTTAACCGACTTAAACCTACCCGATGGCAATGGTATACAACTGGTGGAATTCATTGCAGAGCAATATCCCAATTTACCCGTAGCCGTGTTAACAGCTTATGGCAATATGGAAATTGCAATTGCGGCATTAAAGGCGGGTGCATTTGACTTTGTTAGCAAACCAGTTAATCAGATGCATTTGCAGCAACTCCTTGAAAAATCGCTAAATAAGCCGTTTGATAAAGCCGAACCAAACAGCCAAGATCAACTCGAATACAAAATGTTGATTGGGCAATCTTTGCCTATTCAGCAATTACGCAGCACCATCAAAAAAATTGCCCGCTCCCAAGCGCCTGTGTTTATTACAGGCGAATCAGGTACAGGGAAAGAAGTAGTTGCCAATTTGGTACACCGTTTAAGTAACCGCAATGAAGGGCCATTTATTGCAATTAACTGCGGGGCAATTCCAACCGAGCTCATGGAAAGCGAGCTGTTTGGGCATAAAAAAGGCAGCTTTACAGGCGCAACCCAAGACAAACAGGGTTTGATTCAATCTGCACATGGTGGCAGCTTGTTCTTAGATGAAATAGCCGAGTTGCCACTGAGTATGCAAGTCAAACTGCTGCGTGCGGTTCAGGAAAAACGGATTCGTCCTGTCGGTTCAGACACCGAAATTGATGTCGATTTTCGTGTGATCAGTGCCAGTCATCAAGACTTAGAAAGTTTGGTTCAGCAAGGACGTTTCCGTCAGGATTTATTTTTCCGTATTCATGTGATGGATTTAGTCTTGCCTGCCCTGCGTGAACGTGAACAGGATATTTTATTACTGGCAGATCACTTTATTCAAAAAGTCGCACAAGAATGGGATATTCCTGCTAAACAGCTCACCCCACGTGCCCAGCAATTTTTACTGGAACAATACTATCCTGGCAACGTGCGTGAATTACGCAATATTATTGAACGCGCCATGACCCTAAGTGATGATGCAGTCATTGACTTACAACACCTACAAACTGCGCCTTTACGGCAGTTTAGTATGGAAACTAGCGCGGAGACTCCACTATCCTCAGACACAAATAACGCACTCATGTCAGATGCGATACTAACGGGACGTAAACTGCCAGAAGAAGGTTTAGAAGCTTATTTAGAAAAAGTGGAAAAAGATATTTTACTGAATGCCCTGAATCTAACCCACTGGAACCGCACCTTAGCCGCAAAAAAACTGGGGATGTCTTTCCGCTCTTTACGTTATCGTTTGAAAAAATTTGGGCTCGATACTGAAGATGAATAAGCACTATTCATCTTCAAACTGTATGCGGTGTAAGTTGTGAGTGGCCAGAGATGTATTAACGGCGACTGAGCAACAAGTTCGCCACATGCTCTAAATACGCATCCTCTTTCATCTCTGCAGTCTGGATATATTGCTGATTCGGCTGAATCCCTACGCCTTCAATCATTTGATCACGTGGGGTGTAGTAATGCGAAACTGTCATTTGCAAGGCCGAACCATCGCTGAGGGGAAACAGCTTCTGTACCACACCTTTGCCATAGCTTTTTTCACCCATGACCCAAGCCCGTGCGTGATCTTTCAAAGCAGCCGTAAAAACCTCTGCGGCCGAAGCCGAACGCTGATTAATCAGTACCCCTACTTTTAAATTTTGAAATTCAAAACTTGGTAATGCCTGAAATTGCTGATCGCCCTCAGAACGACTTTTGGTCGATACAATCACACCCTGATTTAGAAATAAATCGGCAGATTCTACTGCAGCAGACAACAAGCCCCCTGGGTTATTACGCAAGTCAATCAATACAGCTCTTAAACGTGGTGTACTATGTTCTTCAATTAAGCGTTTGATTTCATTAGCAGTATCTTGCTGAAACACGCGGACCTTAAGCAACAAGACCTGATTCGGAAGCATTTGTGCCTGAATATCAGTTTCCACTTTTTTGTTGCGCACCAATAACATAGAGGGCTGATTGGCCGCACGCTGTACACTTAAAGTCGAACCTACTGAACCTGTGAGCAAGTTATTGACCTGCTCTGCAGTGAGTTTTCTTAATTCCTGATCATCAATTTTGAACAGGCTATCACCATTACGCAGTCCTTGTTTGGCAGAGTCTGCATCGGTATTTAAGTTCTGAATTACCCACTGCTGCTGGGCCATTTCATAACGTAAATTAAAATCGACCGAAGCCAAATCGCCTTCGGTATATTGTAGAAGCTGTTTATATTCTTCTGCAGTTAAATAACGCGAATAGCGGTCTAAACCGCTCACCAAGCCACGAATGGCTTGCTGAAATAAGGCATCGTCACTTTTTTCAGTCACGTAGTTGTCTTTGACTATGCCATAAATTTGTACAAACTCCTGAATCGCCTCGACAGGCACATCTACATAATCCTGTGCCTGTGTTGGCCCATCCAGCTCTAACTCATCAGGTGCAGCCCAAGTCTGGGAATGACCAACCCACAACAGCAATGTCGTCAATGCCAATGCATAAATTTTGTGAGCCGTCATTCCATCACCAGTCTGAGGTTATGCCTGTAGGCAAATTAAGTTACGACCTTGCATGTCTGCAGGGACAGGCAATTGCATCAAATTCAGTAAAGTTGGCGCAACGTCTGCCAACACACCACCTTCTGCAATAGTCGCCTGTGTTGGGCCTACATAAATGAATGGCACCAATTCAGTCGTATGTTGCGTGTGTACCTGACCACTGTCATAGTCTTGCATTTGTTCAACGTTACCATGGTCAGCAGTAATAATCATGTGACCCTGTTTCGCCATCACCGCTTCATAGACGCGACCCAAGCAGGTATCGACCGCTTCAACCGCTTTCACTGCAGCATCAAAAACACCAGTATGACCGACCATATCGCCATTGGCATAGTTCACCACCAACAAGTCATACTCACCTGAATTGATTGCAGCAACCAGTTCATCGGTCACTTCATAAGCACTCATTTCTGGTTTTAAGTCATAAGTTGCCACATTTGGTGATGGAATCAGGATGCGTTTTTCACCCGGATATTCATCTTCACGGCCACCACTAAAGAAGAAGGTCACGTGTGCATATTTTTCAGTTTCGGCAATACGCAACTGGGTTTTACCCAAGTCTGACAAGTACTCACCAATCGAGTTTTTCAAATCTTCTGGCATATACGCCACAGGCGCAGCAATGCTAGCTTGATAACGGGTCAACATCACAAATTTAGACAGTTGTGGCACAACTTTTCGCTCAAAGCCAGCAAAGTCCTGTTCTACAAAGGCTTTGGTTAATTCACGCGCGCGGTCAGCACGGAAGTTCATGAATACCACGCTGTCGCCATCTTGAATTTGGGCAATTTCACCAATACGAGTGGCTTTAACAAACTCATCACTTTCATCTGCTGCGTAAGCCGCTGCCAAGCCCTCTACCGCAGTTGCAGCAGTACGCACTGCCTCACCTTCAGTGAGTAGACGATAGGCTTGTTCTACACGATCCCAACGGTTGTCACGATCCATTGCAAAGTAACGGCCAATTAAGCTGGCAATACGCCCCTGATCTGGATACTGTGCAAATAATGCATCCAATTTTTCTAAAGAAGGCTGTGCGCTTTTTGGTGGTGTATCACGACCATCTAAAAAGGCATGTAGATACACTTTTGCACCACGTTTAAGTGCCAATTCTGCCATCGCCACAATGTGATCTTCATGCGAATGCACACCACCTTCAGACAATAAACCCAAAATATGCACTGCACCGTTAGCAGCTTTGGCTTTCTCTACAGCATCCACCAACACCTCATGCTCAAAGAAAACACCTGTGCGGATGTCTTTGGTAATACGGGTAAAGTCTTGGTATAACACGCGCCCTGCGCCCAAGTTCATGTGACCGACTTCAGAGTTGCCCATTTGACCATCTGGCAGGCCAACATCTTCACCAGAACCAGAGATCAAACCATGCGGATGCTTTTCCTGCATAGCAGTCAAATTTGGTCGTTTCGCTGCTAAAAACGCGTTGTCTTCGACCGCTTCGCGATGACCCACACCATCCATAATCACCAATACGTGAGGGATTTTGCCAGCAGTTGCATCCGCCATAATCAATACTCTTTTTCGTCTACAAATTAATCATGCTATCTTAACGAATTTTGCGTCAAGACTCTATGTTCAGAAGATGGTTTCCACCACTGATTCAGATAGGTTTAGCCAATCAAACAGAAAAGCAGCAGCATCGGTGCGCACTTAGCGTGCACGATGCAATAAATAGCCGCCGATGACAAACATCAGAACAATAGGAATAAATACGAACCACGCAGGCGATGGTGCATAAACCAAGCTTGCATAGCCCAAGAAATCCTGCAAATAAAAGAAGGTTAAACCCACAAATAAGGCAATCACCAAACGAAAACCCATAGATTGCTGACGTAACGGCCCAAAAATAAAGGAACAGGCAATCACCACCAAGGCAATTAGGGCAAATGGCGCACCAAGTTTTTGCCAAAAGGCCAATTGGTAAGTTTTTGGCACTTGGCTGTATTCATGCATATAACTCATGAAACTCACCAACTGGCTAGGTGATAAATCTTCAGGGTCGATGGTGACCATGTGCACATATTTCGGCTGCAAAGCCAAAGCCAATGCTTGTTGGCTATTTTTGGCCAAGGTCGCGTTACCTGCTTGCAAAATATCCATCTGTTCAGTTTGATTCAACAACCAGCTGCCATCTTTAACAAACTGCCCTTGATCGGCAGACAGCGTGCCACGCAGACGATAGTTCTCATCAAAGTCGACCACTTGCACATTTTTTAGCTGACCTTGGGCATTAGCATAGTCAATATAAATAAATCGATTGCCTTCACGTGACCAATAGCCACGAACTTCGCCCAACTCTGCTACGCTGCGGTGACTTTTAACGCTTTTGGCCTGTTCGTTGGTATACGGTATCACCCATTCACTAAGTACAAACGACAGAACGACCAACACCAAAGCGGAACGAATGACCCATCCCACAATACGCCACAGACTAATTCCTGCAGAACGCATCACAATCAATTCACTGTTGGATGCCAAAGTACCCAAACCTAAAACTGCACCAATTAAGGCAGAAATAGGTAAAATTTCATAAAGATAGGTTGGCGCACCCCATAACACATACAGTAGCGCCTGCCATGCACCATAACCCTCTTTGAGTGAACCCAACTCTCCCAAATAGGTAAACAACACCTGCAAACCAGACAGAATTGCGGTGGCACCAAACATAGCCAGTGCCGTGGTCTTGATAACGTGTTTTGCAACTATACGACGTGCCAACATCTTAAGACCTCACTCGCTGAATTTGCTGCTTAATTTTAGGTGCCAGTTTTTGTTTACGCGAGAACAAGGCTGCGGCAATGGCATACGCCAACAATACCAGTGGATAGGCAATCATGCCCATCTCTTCCTTGCTAACACGAGTTTTAACTGCCATCAGTGCCACAATCAAACTGGCGAAAATTAACAAAGCTGGAAATAGTTTTAAATAACGTCCCTGCCGTGGACTCACTTCTGATAATGCCACTGCTAAAAACAGCGCCACCACAATTGCAAACGGCACAAAAATACGCCAACCTAGCTCACTGGCCACCACAGGGTCTTCACGGTTTTCCCAGAGTTGTGACGTGGTTAAAGCTTCGACTTCAGCACTTTCAAATTTGGCTTCTTTGTCATTTTCTAAACGTAAACGATAACTTTGGAATTCTGCCTGGGAATATTTGGCTGTGCCTGGGAATATTTCATAACGGCGACCTTCAACCAAATCCACCACATTGGCAGGATCATTTTCCAGTTCTACCCGTGTGGCCTCTTTGGCTAAAATCATCACATCTGGGCGGCCTGCTTTTTCAGCCCGTTGATAGAAGAAAATATCTTTCAGGTTTTTACGGTCTTCAGATAAATCGCCTGCATAAATGGTGTATGGCCCCGAAGAAATAAATTCTTTGGGTCGCACCAAATCAAAACCTGTACGCACCGCCTGACTAGTGGTCAGTGCTTCAAACTGACGAATCCCCCAAGGCGATGCCCACAGCATCAAAAAGCCTTGCACAATCAGAAACACCAACGTCATAGGTACCAATAAACGTGCCAACTGATGTCGACTCACACCACTACTGTTGAGCACTGCCATTTCATGATCGACATATAAACGACCAAAGACCAGCATCAGACCAATAAAGAAACCTAAAGGTAAAATCAGCGTCAAAAATTCAGGCAAGCGATAGCCAATGATGCTGAATAAAATACTCGCATCCAAACGCCCTTGCGCGGCTACGCCAAAATACTTGATCAGTCGACCACCCATCATGATCAAGGTCAGTAAGGCAATCACAACCAAGGATGTCGACACAACTTGCTTGACCAAATAACGCCGAATAATCAAATTATTTCTTCCAAAATGTGAGGGAATCCAATTCGCGTTAGTTTACCTGAATGTGCAAAATATAAAACCTATCACCTTGTTATACATTGAAACTCGACGCATAAAAATGTTTCAATGGTTGCATAGTTTGCACATTTAGATAGGCATAAAATCCAGTGATAAAATTTAGCTTAAGTACGTCATTCCCAGCGCAAAGCGCCAATGAATATTTGTTGATTTTAGTGGCTGCAGAGCAAGTTCCACAGGCAACTGCTGCTTATCAAATCAAGGATTTAGACCGTATTCTTGATGCCACACAATTTAAGGCAGGCCTGAATGAAAGTCTAAGTCTGGTGGCCAATGTTGCAGAATGTGCACATAGCGCTCTGATTGGCTTAGGTAAAGTTGAAGAATTACAGCCTGCAAAACTGGCAAAAATTGCACAAAGCATTATCAAATCTTCACAAAAAAAATTTAAACAGATCAGCATTGATCTGTCTGCCTTGCCAAGCGAATTGCATTATGTATTTGCACTTAGCCTCACGCAGGCAGCTTACGCCTTTGATGAATTCAAAAGCAAAAAGAATGAATTTAATCTTGAACAGATCAACTTAATTGCCAAAGAAAGCTCACTCACTGCCGATCAGTTGCAGTTAATTGAAGCTGTGCAATCAGGGCAAAACATGGCGCGTGACTTGGGTAACCGTCCGGGCAACATTTGCTTCCCTGAATATTTGGCAGAACAGGCTCAAGCCTTGGCGGCAGAGTTTCCAGACCTGCTCAAAGTCACCATTTTAGATGAAGCACAAATGGCGGAACTGGGCATGGGTGCATTCCTTGCAGTCAGTCAGGGTTCAGACCGTCCAGGGCGCATCATTAGTCTTGAATACCAAGCGCAGCGTGATGAAGCCCCTGTGGTCTTAGTGGGTAAAGGGATTACTTTTGATACAGGCGGCATTTCACTCAAACCTGGCTTAGGCATGGATGAAATGAAATTTGATATGTGTGGTTCTGCCTCAGTCTTAGGCACCATGCGCGCACTGTGCGAAGCACGTTTGCCAATTCATGTGGTCGGCACCATTGCTGCGGCTGAAAATATGCCTTCAGGTAAAGCAACCCGCCCAGGTGATATTGTGACCAGTATGAGCGGTCAAACCATCGAAATTTTAAATACCGATGCCGAAGGTCGTTTGGTACTGTGCGATACCCTTACCTATGTGAAACGCTTCAACCCTGCGTTGGTGATTGATATTGCCACTTTAACAGGCGCGTGCGTGGTTGCACTCGGTTCAGTGCTAACCGGTATGTTTAGCCCTGACGATGAACTGGCAGCAGAATTGGAAGCCGCAGGACAAACTGCATTTGACCGTGTATGGCGCATGCCTGTAATTGATGACTATCAGGAACAACTGGATTCACCATTTGCCGACATTGGCAACATTGGTGGGCCAAAAGCAGGTTCAGTGACTGCAGCTTGTTTCTTGCAGCGCTTTACCCGTGACTACCGTTGGGCGCACCTAGATATTGCAGGTACAGCATGGAACTCAGGCAGCAATAAAGGTGCAACAGGCCGTCCTGTTCCATTATTGATGCAATTCCTTGCACAACGTGCAGGCCATAATGGCTAAAGTCAGCTTTTATTTGTTTGAAAAAAGCCCTGAACGGCAAGTGGAAAGCACTTGCCGTTTATGCCGCAAAATTCTGCGGCAGCAGGCGCGCATTTGGCTGCACTGCCCTGACGCTGACTTGCAACAAGCCTTAGATGAACGTCTATGGAGCTTTGATGCCAGCAGTTTTATTCCTCATGGCATCAACCAAACACAGGCCAGTGTATGTATTTCTGCCGAATTACCGCTTGAATCGGACTGGATTGTGTTTAATTTTAACAGTCAGGCACTTGAAGCCTATGCAAAATTTAGTCACATTATTGAGATTATTGAAAATCACGACACTGCCAAAGTGCTTGGGCGTGAAAAATTTAAACAATATCGACGTTTGGGCATAGAACCACAGACGTTTAAGCTTTAATTTTAAAACGATTTTTACAAATACTGCTCAGAATAAGGAGAGTTGTTGTGACCTTAAATGTCGGCTCAGATTTTAAACAGCGCTGGTTAACTGCGCCTCAGGCTGTGCGCCAGACATTTATGGATGACCTTTACCGCATCTGTGAAGTCTTGCAACCTGAAACGAATTTGCAAAACTGGATTGCCCAAGATCAACGTGCACAACAGCAATCTCAGAACACCATTGAACAAGCTTATGCCAATTTAAAAGCACGCTTGATTGAAGAAGCCCGCCAGCGTCGTCAGTTGGCCTTAGAGAAAAAACTGGAGCAGCAGCGTGCAGAACAAGCAGCCTATGCTGCACAGTTACAACAAGATGAAGCTCAGCGTTTTGCAGAGCAAACCCAGACCCTAGCCATTATGCGCCAAAGTTTGGATCATGAAATTTCAACCTATACCGCACGTTATCAGAAAAATCCTGAATTCCCTGCACTGAGTTTTAATAAAGCAGCTTTAAGTGTTAGTGATGATCAAATCCTGTCTGAATTGGAAAGTGTGCGTTTGCGTTTAGAATTAGAAGCAGAAACCCAGATTGAACAAGCAGTGACCATTTTCCGTGCACGCCTGCATGCTGCTGCTCAGGAAGAAATAGACTATATTTTAAAAAATTCAAATTTTTCTAAAGAGTAATTTTACTTTTTATACAAAATTAACCCAAAGTTTTAACCCAAGTGTCATTAAACTGCAACATTTCTGTCACATCATGAGCGCTCGGAAAAAGTTGAATTTTCAACTTTTATTTCCTTTTATGACTTTTGCAATCATGGGTTTCAAATGGATATCTTGACGAAAATTTCAGGAAAAATCGACCATCTACATACGGGCGAACAGTGGAGTATTCGTGCTCAGGATCTATGGATGAGTCGTGCAGACTTCCAATCATTATGCATGTACTTATCTAAAGAGGCTGAAAAAGGTGAGTTTTCAATTCAAAGCGATAACGCAATTGTGCCACGTTTAGGTGGTACTGAGTTGACAGTCATCAAACACTAAAACCAAATATGATCAAAAGTCCACACTGTGGGCTTTTTTTAGCACTAGCCAAAATAAAATTAAGGGTTTAAATCCAATCACCCAACCAAGATAAAATATTACCTAAACCGTAACCTATTGCCATTAAAGAAAAAATCCACACAGCAGCACCGACTACGTTATACACAGTAAAAGTCGCCAAAGGCATATGCCCCGACCCTGCTGCAAAGGGTGCAAAAGACCGCACGAAAGGTATAAAACGTGCCATTAAAATAGTTTTACCGCCATGTTTCATAAAATAATGGTTGGTTTTTACAATATATTCGGGTTTGAAATAACGTGAATGCTGATGAAAGTATTTTAGTCCCAATATGCGTCCAGTGTAGTAGTTGACGCTATATCCCAAGACCGCAGCAACAAAAAGCAAAATGCCCATATAGTGCAAATGCACCACGTCAGTGGTAGAGCACAGCGCACCAATGGCGATCAGCAAGCTGTCACCTGGCAAAAAGAACATAAACACGGAACCTGTTTCTGCAAAAATGATCAGAAACAAAATGGCATAAATCCACACCCCATAATTATCGAGTAATATGGGCAGCCAGTATTCCAAATTCATTAAAATATCAATCATCTACAATAAACCAATGCATCATCCATGATGAAAAAATGACTTTATTCGGCTGAATTATCCCTAAAAATAAAAAAACAGTCTAATTTTTCAATCAGACTGTTTGAATTTAACGGCGTTGTGCTTATTTTAAAAAGCCATTTTCAGCCAAAAACTCCATGCTGATTTTGGATTGCTGTGTGGTTTCTGCAGCTTTATCACCCAATAGCAAACGCTCAATATAGCGTGCCAATACATCCACTTCTAAATTGACTTTGCTGCCGACTTTCCATGTACCAATATTGGTGCGTTCTGCCGTATGTGGAATTAAATTTAGACTGATGATGCTGCCACGTAAATGGTTAATGGTCAGGCTAATGCCATCTACCGTCACCGAGCCTTTTTCTGCCAAATATTTGGCAATTTCTGCAGGTGCAGTCACTTCATAATAAATCGAACGCGCATCTTCACGTACCACGGTAATTTCACCCACGGCATCTACGTGCCCACTCACGATATGTCCGCCAAAACGTGTGGTTGGCAGCATGGCCTTTTCAACGTTGACAGGTTGACCGACTTTCCATGTACCTAAAGTGGTACGGTTCAGACTTTCACGCGACACATCTGCCACATACCAGTTATCGCCCCACTCAATCACGGTTAGACAAATACCATTGGTGGCAATCGAGTCACCCAAATGCACATCTGACATATCTAAATCTGTCTGAATACGCAAACGTACATCACCGCCCACACTTTGCAGGCTTTCCACTTTACCTAAACTTTCAATAATGCCTGTAAACATAATTCTTTCTCTAATGTGTTCATTAAGGTGGGCTTACCACAAGGCCAGCTGGGTACTCACCCCTGAGGTATCGACACCGCCCAATTCTGCAAAATGGTACAACTGACCCAGCAACTGACGAATTGGCGGGCCTGATTTGGCATGGGTGTCGGTAATCACAATAAATTCCAGCACGCGCGCACGTTCAGACTGACGCTGCTTACTGACACGATAACGTGGTACATCTTGGGTCAATAACGTCACTCGGCCACGCTTTAAGTTAGCTTGTAGCAAGTCTGTGGCACTGATATTACCATCGGTAGAATAGCTGGTCAGAATAAAACGTGCATTGATGGTTTCCAATAAGGTTTCATAAGCCTCTTTGGCATACTTGGAAGAGTTGTATGGACTTGGACGTTCCTTACGCCATGCACGGTCAATACCACTTTTAAAGCCTTTGGTGTCTGGGGTGGGTAAATCGACCTGATCCCACAACGTTAAAGCATTTAAAACATGATAGTTACTGCTATAGGCATGTTGGTTATATGGAGGGTCCAAGTACGCGACATCAACTTCAAAACCACTCATTTGATTAGCCAGATGCTGTGCATCAACACACCACATTTCTGCAGCAGGTTTGCTGGCATCGCCAATTTCACAAAAACGGCTTGGAGTGAGCCACAATAACGATTCAATTCGTTCCAATGCGGTTTTAGTTTTACCGCCCCAACCATGATGGAAACTTTTAAATACCCCACTGGTATTGCTGACAAAACTGGCAGAATAGAGTAGAGGTGCCAATAAGGCCGACATCTCAACATCATCAATTGCACCCTGCGCTTGCCACGTGGCAATTTGCTGACGAATCGCATCGATACGCATACCGTTACGACGTTTAAAGAATAAACGGTCACGGCTTGGGTCATAAATTTCGTCGTTGCGCGGACACAAATTATGCGTCACCCAGCCTTTGACTTCAGGCAAGCGGTTCAAATAATCAATGGCTTTTTGATAGCCGCCTAATTCTTTAAACGCAGGTGCTTCGGTGCAGGCCAAAATCGCATGGTTTAAGGCATGGCTGTAGGGTTCCCAGTCATTGGCAATTACCCGATAGCCATTTTGGCGAGCCAAACGTGATACCACCCCGGAGCCTGCAAAAAAGTCGGCAAAAATTGGGGCACGACCGTCTTTAGGATGCAGTGTCCCTGTCTGTTCAAGGGCTTCTAAAATCAAATGCAGTAAACGGCGTTTATTGCCCAAATAAGGCACCAATTGATGAAATAAGTATTCATCGGTGGTGCGTGCCGCATGACGACGTTTGTGATAAACCGTTGACTCTGAACTCATAGTGTCTCTTGAGAAGGAATTAACCTAAGGCGCACGTCATCACCCAATTGAGTGACGTCGCAAAGTTTAAATCGAAGTTGCTCTGCCATCTGCTCAAATTCTGCATTAAACATGGCACGTGCTGATTGCCCTAATAATGTAGGCGCCACATAGCTGATGACTTCATCAACTAAGCTTTCTTGCAAGAAAGCGGTAGATAAAGTTGCGCCTGCCTCAACCAGTACATCATAAATTTGATGCTGTTTGACCAGTTCAGCCAGTAAGCTTGCCAAAGGCTGTACCGCCAATTGTATCACGCCTAAGGCTGCCAACTCTGCACGATACGGCCCCATCACCATCACGGTTTCAGGTTGCTGCAGAATTTGTGCGCTCAAAGGCAAACGACCTTGACGGTCTAAAATAATCCGTTTTGGCTGTACCACATTGTGAAGATCATCCACCGCTGCCAACTGACGTACATTGAGCAGACAGTCATCGGCCAGTACCGTATCAATACCCGTAATGACTACTGCAGAAATTGCACGCCAATGTTGCACATCTGCACGTGCTGCAGCCCCTGTAATCCATTTAGATTCACCCGAAGCCATGGCGGTACGACCATCCAAACTAGAGGCAATTTTTAAACGCACATAAGGCATACCTGTAGCCATAGCTTTTAAAAAGCCTGCATTTAACTGTGCTGCTTCAGCTTCTGCCACGCCCACACTGACCTGAATACCTGCATCCTGTAAAATCTGAACGCCTTTACCTGCCACCAATGGATTTGGGTCTGGACAAGCCACAACCACTTTGACCACGCCTGCATCAACCAAGGCTTTGGCACATGGTGGTGTGCGCCCATAGTGTGCACAAGGTTCCAAGGTCACATAGGCGGTTGCACCCTGCGCTTGTTCAGCGGCCTGACGCAAAGCAAAGACTTCGGCATGTGGCTGTCCTGCACGCGGATGGAAACCTTCGCCCAATAATTGGGCATCTTTAACAATAACGCAGCCCACGTTCGGATTTGGCTTAGTGCTGTATTGCCCCAAACGTGCCAGTTCAATGGCACGACGCATCCAAAAAAGATCATCAGGTTGCGCGTCAGTATTGAGTTCAGTCATGGATGGATGCTGTGGAATAGATGCTGGCATTGTGCTTTATTGCTCACGCGACTGCATTTGTTCAATTTGGCGACGGAAGGCTTCAACATCCTGAAAGTCTTGATACACCGAGGCAAAACGTACATAAGCGACATGATCCAATGCAAATAAAGCCTGCATAACAACCTCACCAATGGTACGTGATTTCACATCACGCTCTCCCAAACGGCGAATTTGCAGTTGGATGTCACTAAGTACCGTTTCAATTTGCTCTTGGGTCACAGGACGTTTTTGCAAAGCATGCATTAACGAACGACGCAACTTGGCTTCATCGAAAGGCTCACTTTTACCATCGGATTTAATTACCCGAGGCATGACCACTTCATAACTTTCAAAGGTGGTAAAGCGTTCACCACAGCCAATACACTCACGACGTCGGCGAATTTGGCAGCCTTCTGCCGCCAAACGTGAGTCAATCACTTTACTGTCTGCAGTGTTGCAAAATGGACAATGCATAGCGGTTTAATTGCACAAATTTAAATGAAAATGCAGTGTAGCAAAATTTCCAAACTTTGTAGAGTTTTACGCAACATATAGAAAAAAAACAGCCCCGAAGGGCTGTTTTACACAATATATTGATTATGTGCTGTCTGAATTATTCTACACGTTCACCATGTTGGCTTAAGTCGAGTCCCATACGCTCATCTTCTGCAGCCACACGAATACCGATGGTTAGATCAATTACTTTTAAGATGATGAAAGTCAGTATAGCTGAGTAAGCAATGGTCGCTAACACACCTTCAACTTGCACCCAAAGTTGGCTCATCAAGTTGCTTGGTGCAGCATCGCCCATAATAAACTCGCTGGCGAAGAAGGCGGTTAAAATTGCACCGACAATACCACCTACACCATGTAGTCCAAAGGCATCTAGAGAGTCATCAGCTTTCAGGGCGCGTTTTAAGGCAGTAATACCCCAGAAACATACGACACCACCAATTAAACCCATCGCTAATGCACCACCAACAGTCACAAAACCTGCTGCTGGAGTAATCACCACCAAACCTGCAACAGCACCCGATGCAGCACCTAATACCGAACCTTTACCACGTACCAGTTTTTCAACAACAAGCCATGCGATTGCTGCGGCTGCGGCTGCCACTTGAGTCACAACTAAGGCATAACCCGCTGCACCATTCGCGCCTAAAGCAGAACCACCGTTGAAACCAAACCAGCCCACCCAGAGTAAACTGGCACCCAGTACAGTCAAAGTCAGGTTATGCGGAGCCATAGATTCACGGCCCAAGCCCATACGTTTGCCCAACATGTATGCAGCAACCAAACCTGCAACACCCGAGTTAATATGAACAACAGTACCACCAGCAAAATCAAGTGCACCATCATTGCCTAACCAACCACCACCCCATACCCAGTGGGTAATTGGTGCATAGACCACGACCACCCAGATCGCGATAAAGGCAACAAAGGCACCAAACTTCATTCGTTCTGCAATTGAACCACTGATAATTGCCACAGTAATAATGGCAAAGGTCATTTGGAATATCACAAATAGAATTTCAGGAATACTGCCACTGAGCGCATCGGTACCAATGCCCGCCAGCATGACTTTGTCTAGACCACCAATAAAGGCATTACCTTCACCAAAAGCCAAACTATAGCCCACTGCCACCCAGGCAATACTGACCACGGCTGCTGCTACAAAGCTATAGGCCATAGTATTGAGTACGTTTTTCTTGCGTACCATACCGCCATAAAACAGTGCCAAACCAGGAATGGTCATGAGTAAAACTAAAGCAGTCGAAACTAAAATCCAAGCGGTATCGCCTGTATCTAATACAGCTTCTGGTTCAGCAGCTTCGGGCGTGCTGACTTCTGCTACAGCTGCAACTTCTGTTGCATTTGGTGTTTCGATAGGAGATGTTTCGGCAGTTTCAAGCACTGCAACATCTGAAGTTGGTGCGGTGGCTGTTACGGCTTCTTCAGCCCAAGCAACAGAACCACCAAGAAGTGCGCCTGATAGACTCAGCGCGAGTAGCATTTTTTTCATTTGTGTCCCCCGACCTTTGTTTTTGTGAGTTATTAGGTACTCAGCAAACTTCGTGCCATTTTCTTAAACAGCGTCTGCACCCGTTTCACCTGTACGAATACGGATGACTTGTTCGAGGTTAGTAACAAAGATTTTGCCATCACCAATCTTGCCTGTACTAGCAACACGAGTGATTGACTCAATCACCGAATCCACCATTTCATCGCTAATTGCGATTTCAATTTTAACTTTAGGCAAGAAGTCAACGACGTATTCAGCGCCACGATAAAGTTCGGTGTGACCTTTTTGGCGACCGAAGCCTTTGACTTCTGTTACGGTGATCCCTTGAACACCAATTTCAGATAATGCTTCACGCACATCATCTAATTTAAAGGGTTTTACAATTGCAGTTACGAGCTTCATGTTTGTTTTCCTTCGGCTTAATTCACCAGTAAGGTTTTATGTTCAAATTCCATGCCAAAGTTCTAAGGTCGGGGGAAATTAGAAACCGTGACATGAGTTTTCTTTATACCTTATTTTATACATTTATATGGTTTTGATCTTCAAAAAATAGACATATTTACTAGAAGATTTACGATTTTACTCATCGAATAAATCCATATTTCGTCTGAAATGCTATAGTCTATTAAAGACCAGTGCTACACTGCCTACCTTTGTCCATCTGTGTGGAAACAACAATGATTGAAACTTTATTACAAGCCATTTTGGAACAAATTGAACAACCCAAAAAAGATTTAGAACATAATTTACGTGCTTTACTGAATGAAGCCGTGACAAAAATGGATTTGGTCTCTCAAGATGAGCTAGATCGTCAGCGTACTGCGCTGAATAATGCCAATTTGCGTTTAAATGAATTGTTAAAACAAGTCGAAATGCTCGAACAAAAGATGCAGATCAAAAAATAAGCACCAATTTAGTGCCATAAAAGACCAAACACCTATAAAAATAACGCACCAAAACGGATCATAATAATAATGTCTTTTGCCAAAGTTTATACACGGGGGCTATTGGGTCTGCACGCCCCTGCCATTGAAGTCGAAGTCCATTTAAGTCAGGGTTTACCCTCGCTGACGATTGTCGGCTTAGCCGAAGCAGCAGTCCGTGAAAGTAAAGATCGGGTACGCTCTGCTATTATCAATAGTGGTTTTCAATTTCCAAGCAAACGTCTAACCATTAATTTAGCACCAGCAGACTTACCTAAAGATGGTTCTCGCCTTGACCTTGCCATTGCTTTGGGCATTTTGATTGCGTCAGGTCAACTGCCCGAACACAGTAGCGATGGTTTAGAATTTATTGGTGAACTGGCTTTAGATGGTCAATTGCGTCCGACTACAGGTACACTGAGTATTGCGATTGCCTGCCAACAGGCTCAGCACTGTTTGGTTTTACCCGAACAAAATGCGCAAGAAGCCGCACAATTACCAGACTTTGAAGTTTTTGCTGCCAATCACTTAAAACAAGTTTGTGAGCATTTGGCACAACATCAGCCACTTCATAAAGTCACGCCAGCAAACCAGCCTTTGCTCTCGGCTTCGGCTTTTGATCTGGCAGATGTAAAAGGGCAATTACGCCCAAGACGTGCTTTGGAAATTGCAGCAGCAGGCGGACACTCCTTGTTGTTTAAAGGCCCGCCAGGCACAGGTAAAACCTTGTTGGCTTCTCGCCTTGCCAGTATTTTACCGCCCTTAGATTTACAAGAAAATTTACAAGTTGCGAGTATCTACTCAGTCGCCAACACACCGCATACTTTTGGGCAACGCCCATTTCGTACCCCACATCATACTGCCTCTGCCGTAGCATTGGTCGGGGGTGGCTCATATCCAAAACCTGGCGAAATCACGCTGGCGCACTTAGGCGTGTTGTTTTTAGATGAATTACCTGAGTTTGATAAGAAAGTATTAGAAGTATTGCGGCAACCGTTGGAGTCTAAAGAAATTGTGATTTCTCGGGCATCGCGACAAATTACCTTTCCTGCGAACTTTCAATTGGTGGCTGCAATGAACCCCTGCCCCTGTGGTTATGCTTTTAATCAGGACGTGCGCTGTCAATGCTCTACAGAAAGTATTAAACGCTATCAAAATCGTATCTCAGGACCACTGTTAGACCGCATTGATTTACATATTGATGTTCCACCACTACAAGCCCATAAATTACAAGACAGTAGACCTGTTGAAGATTCCGAAACGGTGCGAAAACGCGTAATTCAAGCTTATGAATTGCAAATGCAACGACAAAAGGGCTTAAATATGTCGCTCAGCCCAAAACAATTAGAACAGTTTGCCCTATTAGATGGCACTGCACAGGATATTTTAACCATTGCACAACAACGGTTAAATTTGTCTGCACGCGCTTATCATCGGGTGTTACGCGTCGCACGTACTATTGCAGACTTGGCGCAAAGTGAACAGATTCAAAGCGGCCATTTGAGTGAAGCATTGTCTTATCGTGGCAATCCAGCCTAGGCGAAAATATTGAGATATAAAAACAGCCCATTGCCATGTCTGCGCAATGGGCGAGTTATCTTGTTATTCTTTTAGATATTACTCCCAATTGGAGCTTTTTATTTATCCTGAATACAGAGGACTTAGAATGCTTTGGTCAAAGTAAACACAGCACCTGTTTCAACACCACGCTTCGCAGCGTGTGACATGCCATCTGTATCAATATCTGTACCAACGGCAGCCAATTCAGCAGATAAACCTTCTACTGATGCAAAGCTATAGCTCACACCTGCTTTCCAGTCGATATAACTGTCTTCGCCACCACCAAAATCAAAATCATCTGCTAGCGTGTAACCAATACCCGCAACACCTGAGAAACCTGTATCTGCAAACGGTACGCTATAAGTTGCATTGAAATACCAAGCATCTGTATCACCACCTAGAAAATCATTGGAGTAGTTAATTGCGGTAGATAAGCTGGCATCTTTAAATCCTACATCGCTAAAGCCCAATTTGGCATAGGCTTCTAGCCAGTTTAAATCACTTTCACTTGGGTAAAGGTAATACCATAGACCCACGTCTAATAATGGCTTGCTGGCAAAACTGTCTAAAGTAGTGGCATAACCCAAATAAGGGTCGAGTTCTAAATGTGCTGTGCCGCCAAAATCGACATTGGAACCCCACACACCGGCATAAAGGCCTGAATCATGGCTCAACGCAAAACCTGCTTGCACCGCAGGATCATTGTAAGTTTGCGTAATCCCACGAAAACGATAATCACTGGTCATTGCCGCAGTACCACTAAAAGACAATGCTGAAGTTGATTCTGAAGCCATGCTTAGACCAGATGCTGCCATCATCGCTGCTGCAAAAAATGTTTTAAATCCCATGTTCATGATTATTCCCCCTGCATCTGATGAGATGCTTGTGTCTATTGTTGTTTAACTCACATGGAGGACTGCAAACCGTGTGCCAACATTCAAAAAAATAAGATTTCCCATACTCAGAATAGGCTCACAAACAAATTTAAATAATTGTTATTTATAATTATTTTAAATTTAATAAATTTCTTATTTTTACCACTGTGGCCTATAACATACTTTTATTTATTCTTTTTACATAGATGTATAAGTCATATTTACTGCGTAAATACAGAATACATTGCAACATTCTTGATGTACCTGACTTAAAACTCAAATTTAAACTACCTAAAAAAGTGCAATAACATTTATTCCCACTTATTTGCATATACCAAAAACTGGAACAAAGTCATTACTCAGGTGCTTACAGCCCCTT
The DNA here is from genome assembly GCF_012371415.1 of Acinetobacter sp. A3. NCBI lineage: Bacteria > Pseudomonadati > Pseudomonadota > Gammaproteobacteria > Moraxellales > Moraxellaceae > Acinetobacter > Acinetobacter sp. A3. The sequence goes on along the minus strand of NZ_JAAZQW010000010.1, from coordinate 12,831 downwards.
GCCCAGTAAGGGCGAACAGCATGTGTGGCCTAGAAAAAATATTGTTTGAATGCGAATAAATTTTTTGCACCAAAAACTTGCATATCATTCAAATTGTTAAACGTAAGAGCCAAGGTGAAATTTCAGCAGTATTGTGGCAGGCTGATGCAATATCTTCTGAAGTTATTACACTTAAAAACTTAGCGAAGAGAGAAATGCTAATTGGGTCAAATTCATCAAAAACAGCACAAATAAAACACCGTATTTCACATGAAACACTTCATAGCTAAAAACTATTACTCACCCCATAAACACGATTCTTTTTTTTATACTTTTAGTTCAAATAAAAACCAAAATATACAACCTTATCTATTCTTAAATTTAAAACCGCACTTTTGAAGAAATACTTAAGAAGATGAAGTAAACAAAAAATTTTAGGTTTTTACTTACTTATTTCACCATAAATTCTTAACTTAAACTGCTGAAATATTAAACAAAGCTGATTTTATGGCTAAAGTTTACAAAAAACTTAAAGCATTGCTCCCAAGTCATCCATTCTAGCTGTTCAGCTCATTTAAAATTATGTTCATGTTTTTACTAAAAATTAAAATAATTATTAAACTTTTTAAAATTCAATATTTTTAATGACCCTACAGTTTATCGAAAAAATGCTTAACTTTAGTGTCATAAGCCCCTTAAAAATGATATTTTCGCGCCTAAATAGCGATACAATTCGGCTACGTTTCAACTACACATTTACTGCATGAGGCTGTCTCCCAATGCTGAAATCTAAAAAACTGACACTTGCGTTATTGATCAACGCAGCGCTTATTTCAACTGCATTTGCTAGCGAACAAAGTGAATCTAAAGGCTTTGTAGAAGATGCAAACGGTTCGGTTTTATTCCGGACAGGTTTTTTACATCGTGATAAAAAGAATGGTGTAGAAGATACTAGCTCTGCAGCTCAAACTGCGATCGTCAATCTAAATTCAGGTTTTAGCAAAGGTATAATAGGTTTTGGTGTGGGTGTTGTTGGTGATGCCTCATTCAAGCTAGGTGAAAATGCCCATTCAGGTAATGGTATGATTCCAACCCATAATGATGGCTCAGCTTATGACCATTGGGCACGTGGTGGTGCAAACGTTAAAGCACGCATCTCGAATACCACGGTAACTTATGGTACTCAAGTACTCGATTTACCAGTACTTGCTAGCAACACTGCCCGTTTAGTACCTGAATATTTTGAAGGTGTTTTAGCGACTAGCCGTGAAATTGATGGCCTAGAGTTAACTGCTGGTAAATTCACTAAAAATCAATATTCTGACCAAATCAACTCAGATGGTAATCAATTAGATCATGCTGTTGTCTGGGGTGCGAAATATAAAGTCAATGATGCAATCAATACTGCTTATTACGGTGCAGACATCAAAGATCGTTTAGAACGTCACTATGTAAATGCTAACTTTAAACAAGCGCTTGCGAATAATAGTGCCTTAACATACGACTTCAGTGGCTACCACACCAAGTGGGATGCAGCTTCAAATGGCAGTGCTTATACTTACTCACATACATCAAATGATTTTGATAATTTAAGTAACAGTATTTGGGCACTTTCTGCCACATATAACACTGGTCCACACAACCTCATGGTGGCATACCAACAAAATACTGGTAACACAGGTTATGACTATGGTTTAGGCAGAGGGGTTGGTGACGGTCATCAAACTATTTATATGCCTAATTCATATTTATCTGATTTTATTGGTAATGATGAGAAGTCTGCACAAATTCAATACACCTATGATTTTGGCGCAATGAATATTCCAGGCCTGACTTGGACATCTGCTTTTGTTTACGGTTGGGATATTGACGTTCCTGCTGACTATAAAGGTAATCGCTCAATCCTAGCAACGAATGATGCTCAAGAACGTGAATTCTTTAACCAAGTGAAATACACCGTTCAATCAGGTTTTGCGAAAGATGCAAGCTTACGTCTACGTCACTCTTACTACCGTGCGAGTGATGACTATCAAGCTGGTTATATCGGTGATACCAACGAATGGCGTATCTGGTTAGATATTCCTGTGAAATTATTCTAATTTCTCATAATAGAAGCCCAATAAAAAACCTGCACAAAAATTGTGCAGGTTTTTTTATCTCAGCTTTAAAATAAAAGCTTAGCAGGCTAAGCGCAAATTATGGATTTGCTGCTTTATAGCCTTCAATTGAGTTCAATACTTCTTGTTTTGCAACATCCGCACCTTCCCAACCACTTAACTTCACCCATTTACCTGGTTCTAAGTCTTTATAGTGTTGGAAGAAGTGTTCAATTTGGCTGATCAACAATGGTGGAAGATCAGTATATTCTTGAACATCTTTATAAATTGGGGTCAATTTTTCGTGCGGAACAGCAACCAGCTTCGCATCAATACCACCATCATCTTCCATGTTCAATTTACCCACTGGGCGGCAACGAATTACAGAGCCTGGCTCTACTGGATGTGGTGTTACGACCAATACGTCTAACGGGTCACCATCCAATGAAAGTGTATTTGGTACATAACCGTAGTTTGCTGGGTAGAACATCGCTGTACCCATAAAACGGTCTACAAATAACGCATCAGAATCTTTATCAATTTCGTATTTGATTGGCGCTGCATTGGCAGGAATTTCAATAATTACATAGATGTCATTTGGTGCATCTTTACCCGCAGGGATATTGCTGTAGCTCATAGCATCACTCTTTAACAAGTTAAATCTTTTTAAAACCGCGTCAATTATAACGGTATTCGGTCTGGAATTACTGCGAGATTATACATCTGCCAAGTAAAAATACATATTTTCAGACCTGACTTGATCAGGTCAGTTTAATCACCATCAATAAAATACAAATTGGGCAAAGCAATGACAAAATCCAGACAATTGAGCGTAAAGTTGCCCAGTTGGCTAAATAGCAAATGCCGTAGGCAATACGCAGTACAATATAAGCAATACCAAACATCATCACCACCACTTGTGGGATGACCATATATTCAGCCATCAATACTGCTGCCACAAACAATGGTAAGCTTTCAAAACTATTTTGTTGCACTGCATTGGCACGTGCCGCTAAGCCTGTTGCTTTGGCTAAAAATTCACGTGGATTTTGATTATCTTCACTTTTAAAACCACCTGCCATTTTGGCCACTACCGTAAAAACATAGGGCAATAGGCATGCAATAATAATCAGATAAACCACCCCACTTATGCTTTGCATCAATTTTTTCTCATAAACTGTGTTTAGAACTTATCATAACATGGCATTTCTTGAATAAATTTTGTTAAATAGCATGTTTTAAGCAATTGTATAAAGGATCCATTATGGTCAGCCCTGATCAAAAGGAAATGTTCGATGTACTTGAAAAGCAGCGCCAACATCAACTGCGAGTGGATCGTGTTTTAAAAATTGTCTTACCCATTGTGGCATTTTTATTGATGGTGATTTGCGCCAACATGAACGTATGGTCCACCATTTTTACGTTTATCGTATTGTGGGTTGCGTTTTATGCCGTGGGTATTAAGCGTTTACCGCTGTGGCACTGGCTGATTGTGATTGTGGTGTATTGCCTGATTGATAATATTTTAAGTTATGGCAGTTTCAATCAGTCTGGGTTTAGCCGACAATTTGGCGCTATGTTTATTTTCTTAGGCATTGTTGGTGTTGGCCGTCGTTATTTTGACCGCTGGCTCATGAAAGAATAATGCTGTTTTGTTCTAAGATATAACGATTGGTTTTCTAAAAAAGAACCATAAAAAAATGCCCCTGAATGTTCAGGGGCATTTTTTAGAATATGCTGAATGAATTATGCAGTTTTACGCAAATCTTTACGTAAGATTTTACCCACGTTCGATTTTGGCAATTCATCCATAAACTCTACATAACGTGGGCGTTTATAACCAGTTAAGTTCTCTTTAGCAAATGCCAATACTTCTTCTGTCGTCAATGAAGGGTCTTTCTTCACTACAAACAGTTTAGGCACTTCACCTGATTTTTCATCAGGTACACCAATGGCAGCCACTTCTAAAACTTTAGGGTGTTTAGACACAACTTCTTCAATTTCAGATGGGTAAACGTTAAAGCCAGACACCAAAATCATGTCTTTTTTACGGTCTACAATTTTCACATAACCACGTGAATCCATCACACCAATGTCACCCGTACGGAAGAAACCATTGATCATAACTTTTTCAGTTTCGTCTGGACGGTTCCAGTAACCACGCATCACTTGCGGACCACGGATTGAAATTTCACCTTGTTCACCCAGTGGAACTTCATTACCGTCATCATCCAAAATAGCCACTTCGGTTAATGGCAATGGAATACCAATCGTACCGCTAAATTCTTCAGATGCAGGTGGGTTTGCAGTCGCAACAGGAGAAGTTTCAGATAAACCATAACCTTCAATAATGTTGGTACCTGTGACTTTTTTCCACGCTTCAGCTGTTGATGGCAATACTGCCATACCACCGCCCATCGCCATCTTCAATTTGCTGTGATCGAGCTGTTTAAACTCTTCATTGTTCACTAACGCATTGAATAACGTGTTTACTGCAGGGAAGAATGTCGGCTGATATTTACGTAATTCTTTCATTACCGCAGGTAAGTCACGCGGGTTTGGAATTAGTACGTTAGCCTGACCTTTATACATGCCGTAAAGTGCACACACCATGAATGCAAAGATGTGATAAAGCGGCAATGCACAGAAAATACGGTCATCTGGCTGACCATCTTGTGCACCAAATTTACTTTGGAAAATACCATCACATTGCAGCATGTTAGCAACAAGGTTGCGATGCGTTAATTCTGCACCTTTAGATACCCCAGTTGTACCACCTGTATATTGCAATACAGCAGTATCACTTAAAGTTAAGCTTGGACGTTTGTAGTTGCTTGGACTCACTTTAGACATTGCCGCATTAAATTTAATGTGACCTGGAATGTTCCATGCTGGAATTTGCTTACGCACTGAACGTAAAACGAAATTCACCAAAGTACCTTTTAAAGCACCTAGCATATCGCCCACAGAAGCAACAACCACGTGCTTCACAGGAGTTTTACCAATAATGGCTTGATAAACAGAGGCAAAGTTTTCAACAATTACCAAAACTTCAGAACCTGAGTCATTTAACTGATGCTCAAGCTCACGCGAAGTATAAAGCGGGTTCACGTTCACCAACACTAAACCTGCGCGGAACACCCCCAGTGCAACAACAGGATATTGGAGAACGTTCGGCATCATCACCGCAACACGCGAACCTGGTGCCAAACCTAAACTTTGTAGATAAGTTGCAAATTTACGGCTTGCTTCTTCAAGCTCACTAAAGGTTAAAACCTTATCCATAAAGATAAAGGCATCACGCGAACCAAATTTTTGGAAATTGCGTTCAAAAACATCTACAAGTGACGTGTTTTCTGCAGGTAGCTCTACAGTTTCTGGAATCCCTGTCTTTTGGTATTCAGCAAACCAAATCTTTTCCATAATGCCAATTTCTCCAATCAATAATCCTTAGTTTTAAACTGTTTTTCTCAATATCGGACGTCGTTGTTTGCTTGTTTATGTCCAATATTGCATCCATTTTCACGAATACAAACCATATATAACGTATTTTGCTTAAAAAACGCTAGTATTATCTTTGAATTAACAGTTTATTTGCTTTTTGATATCCGCGTGGTAGGAGCTGACCTTTCGTGCCACGCTTCGCCACATATTTAAGCAAGTCTTCGCCTTTGAGTTTTAATTGTTGCTGTCCTGCAAATACTTGAATTGCTTCATCTAAATTTAAGGGTAGCATAGACAACAACTGATCTTTTTCTTCAAGTTGTATCAATTTATTACCTTTACCTTTGTTTAAAACTGGCAATTCTGACAACTCAATTACCAATAAACGTCCCGCTGAACTGAGCAGTGCAACATGACTGGCTTGTTCAGTCATTTGTAAATTCATCACCGTGGCTTTTTCAGGCAAAGATAAGAACGCTTTACCGGCTTTGGCACTGGTATCTAGCTGCTTGGCCTGCGTTTTAAAGCCATAACCTTTGCTGCTGGCGGCTAAAATTTCACTGTCATCTTCTGCAATCAGTAATTGTTTAAAGCCAACACCACTGGCAGGTGAAAGCTTAGAACTCAGCGGCTCACCTAAACCACGTGCCGATGGCAAGCTATTAATGGCCAGCGCATAACTGCGTCCTGTGTCATCAAGAATATAAACACGCTGATTGGATTTGCCTTGCGCATGACTAAGGTATTGATCACCTGCACGGAAGTTCAGATTTTCTGCATCCACTTCATGTCCTTTGGCACAGCGAATCCAACCTGCTTCTGACAACACCACAGTCACAGGGTCGGCAGGTAACATATCTTGCTCATTAATTGCAGTCGCTTCAGCGCGCAATACGATTGGTGAACGACGATCATCACCAAATTTTTTCGCGTCTTCTTTCAACTCATTAATAATCAAATTTTTCAAAGATTCAGGGTTGGCCAATTGTTCACGAATAATGGCTGCTTTGGCTTCGAGTTCTTCCTGTTCACGGCGAATTTCCATTTCTTCAAGTTTGGCTAAATGACGTAGCTTTAACTCTAAAATGGCTTCGGCCTGAATTTCATCAATCCCAAAATGTGACATCAGTTCAGCTTTAGGATGATCTTCTTCGCGAATAATTCGAATTACAGTATCAATATCTAAATAGGCAATCAGCAAACCTGCCAAAATATGTAGACGCTTTTCGATTTTATTGAGATGGTACTGCAAACGACGTGTAACGGTATTCTTACGAATTTCAATCCATTCCAACAAAATACGACGAATCGATTTAACCTGTGGACGACCATCTGCACCAATCATGTTCATATTGACGCGATAGCTCGATTCTAAATCGGTGGTGGCAAACAAATGACTCATCACCGCTTCGGCATCAATACGGTTGGAGCGCAGTACAATCACCAAACGGGTTGGGTTTTGGTGATCAGATTCATCACGAACGTCACTCACCAATGGCAGTTTTTTTGCCTGCATTTGATCTGCAATTTGGGTAATGATTTTCGAGCCTGAAACCTGATATGGCAGTTCTGTAATCACGATTTCATTTTTTTCAACGCTGTAAACAGCACGCATACGGTAACTACCACGCCCTGTACTTTGCATTTTTAGCAATTCTTCAGGCGGGGTAATAATTTCGGCTTTGGTCGGTAAATCAGGCGCAGGAATATATTCTGCGACTTTTTCATCACACAAATTTGGATTACGAATCAGGGCAATAGTACCTTTGACCACTTCACGCAGGTTATGCGGTGGAATATCGGTGGCCATCCCCACGGCAATACCTGTGGTGCCATTCAGCAAAATATTCGGTACACGCGCAGGTAAATTGACAGGTTCTTTTAAAGAGCCATCAAAGTTATCTTGCCAGTCACAGGTACCCTGCCCCAATTCTGCCAATAACACTTCACTATATTGCGACAGTTTGGCTTCGGTATAACGCATCGCCGCAAATGATTTAGGATCATCTGGTGAGCCCCAGTTACCCTGACCTTCAATAAAAGGATAGCGATAGCTAAACGGCTGTGCCATCAATACCATGGCTTCATAACAGGCGGAGTCACCATGTGGATGGTATTTACCCAGCACATCCCCCACGGTACGGGCCGATTTTTTTGGTTTGCCGCTGTGCTTGAGCCCCAGCTCACTCATGGCATATACAATACGGCGCTGAACAGGTTTCAGACCATCACTGATATGTGGCAATGCACGATCCATGATGACGTACATGGCATAGTTGAGATATGCACGTTCAGTAAATTCTGCTACGGAACGGTTTTCTGTCGCATGATGCGCAAGGTTTGTCATAAAACCTATCGTCCTAAATCATTTGTTTTTGTATCAATGGGCTTATGCTAAGTCGCAGTTGCATCCTGCACAAGAGTTAGTACAGGTGCTCTGCGACATTTTGTGTCTTATGACTTAAAAATATGCATTTTATAACCGATATGCAATGCCAAATAAAAATAGGCAAATTGTCTTTTACAAACCCATCGACTCTAGCGTTTTGCCTTTGGTTTCTTCACCCAACACCACAATCACCACAGCCACGGCCAATAAAACAGCGGTAAACATCATAAAGACATAACTAAAGCCGTTTTGCATCACCATTAAGTGGGTGACCACCATTGGGGCGACAATCCCCCCTACACGCCCAATGGCCGAGGCCCAACCCGAACCAAAAGCACGGATATTGGTTGGATATTGCTCTGGGGTGTAGGTGTATAACACGCCCCACGCACCCAAGTTAAAGAACGACATCAAACAACCCCAGAACATGATCATTGCTACGCTGTCTGCCTGACCAAAGAAGTAAGCCGAAACTGCACACATCCCAATAAAGCCAGCCAAAGTGGCTTTGCGCCCTAATTTTTCGACCAACCATGCGGCAGCAATATAACCCGGGAGCTGTGCCAAAATCATGCCCAACACATATTCAAATGACTGTACGATGCTATAACCTTGCTGTACCAACAGGCTTGGTAGCCACGTAAAAATGCCATAATAGGAATAGACAATACCAAACCAAATTAACCACAGCATTAAACTACGGCGGGCAAATGGCCCCGACCATAGCTGGGTAAATGAAATGTGTTGTTTGGCTGCAACAGGCTGAACTTCAATCTGTTCAATCACCTCTACCCCGCATTGACGCTCAAACTTTTGTACTAAGGCATGTGCTTCAGCAATACGTCCACGGTTAATTAGATAAGGAATCGACTCAGGGACTTTTTTCCAGATCACCAACGCATACAAGGCAGGCAAACCACCTATTAAAAATGCCATGTGCCAGTCAAATTTTGGAATCACAAAATAGGATACCAATGCCGCACATAACCAACCCAAACCCCAAAAACTTTCCAGCAATACAATAAAGCGCCCACGTACATGTGCAGGAATATATTCACTGACCAAAGTTACGGCAACAGGAAGCTGCCCACCTAAACCTAAGCCGACAATAAAACGAAATACCAACAACCAAGTTAAATTAGGTGCAAAGGCACAGGCTGCAGTTGCCAGACTATAAATAACCAAGGTACTGGCAAATACTGTTTTACGTCCAATTTTATCGGCCAGACCACCTGAAAAGACTGCGCCAATAGCCATACCGACAAAGCCAATTGACACTACCATGCCTTTTTCCGCAGGGGTCATGCTCCAGTCTTCTGCCATTTTTGCCAAAATAAAGGAAATCAGTCCTGTATCCATGGCATCAAACATCCAGCCCAGACCAATCACCACCAGCAGGCTATAGTGAAATTTACCAATCGGCAGACGTTGTACACGTGAAACTAAATCCATAACACACTCTTCAGGTTGGCTAAAAGGAGGGCTGTGCAGGCACAGCGGTGTGTTCTATTTTTATACTATGAATACTTATAAAAGGGATAGTCCCCAAAGACCAATCCTATGCGATCAGTCTAAAATTTAAATTTGAAAATGAGCAGTCTTAGGACTCATCTTTGGATGATGCCGAATGCTCATCATCATCCTGATAAATAAATTTTGGCATTTCCAGACCAAAATAAATGGCAATCAAACGCAAGGTAAAGCCAAACACCAAAGTCGCAATCACGGTTAGTTCTAAAGACAACCCAATTTCAATACATAGCCAATAACAAATGACAGATACAAAAGAAATACTGGCATATAACTCACGGCGGAACACCAAAGGCACATCGTTACATAAAATATCGCGCAAAATCCCGCCCGATACGCCTGTCAGCACACCTGCCACGGCAGATACCACAAAACCATGCCCCATTTCTAAAGCAATTTGACAGCCAATAATGGTAAACCCAATTAAACCCAAGGCATCTAGTACCAAGAAAATTGAGCGTAGATGGCGCATCCATTTGGCAATTAAAATCGTGACAAAAGCGGCAATACAGGTCAGCACTAAATATTCAGGATGCTTCACCCAAGTTAAAGGATAGTGCCCCAATAAGACATCTCGTACCGAACCACCACCCAATGCGGTGACACAGGCAATCAGGGTAACCCCAAACCAGTCCATGCTACGACGCCCTGCAGACAATGCGCCTGTCATCGCTTCTGCAGTAATGGCAATTAAGTAAATGACCAACAACAACATGGACTTGCCCTTCTTTCACTAGGCCAATAGATGCGCGTTATGATAAGCGAAAACCAAATAAAAGTTATAAAAATTGCGCACAACATTGCTTAAATTTTTTACCCGAACCACAAATACATGGCTGTTTCATGGTTGGCTGTTGCCCTGTGGTCGGGTCTAGAAAATACCAGCGTGCCTGATATTGTACAAAATGGGAAATTTCATGGTGAACCTGTACCTGTTTAGCATCATGGTAATGCGCTTTAAACTCTACTTGTGCATGAGTTTTGTCCAGCTTTTCATTGCTGCTCAACACTTCCAATTTCAACCATTGATTTGACCGACTCCAATCTGCAATCGCAGCTACATCTAGGCTGGCCTGCTGCCCCAACGCAGTCGTCTGCACAATATAATCAATCTGCTGCAAGGCAAATGCACTATAGCGTGAACGCATCAACTGGGTTGCTGTGGTTGCATGCCTTTGCCCCACATGTAAAGGCTGACAGCACTGTTGATAATTCCCTTGCCCACATGGACATGCCCAATCACTCATAGAAAATTCCAGAAATTTATCTTAATAATAGGGTCTGTTGACACTTCGTCTATGTTTGCGGCATGAGAGATATATCTCGCAAGGTTTTTTAGCTGATATAAGGCATGGGGCAGGAAATTTAGTCATTCTAAATGACTGGCACATAACGCAATAGCAGCAAAAAATATGCTCGCCCCCTTGCGCAGCAAACAAAGCAGTGCTTTGTTTTTGCTCATGTGGCTAAAACTTTCTCAGATTGCGTTATGAAACTTGGCAATAGTCTCGCTATTCCCTGCGTTTCATGCCTGATCTGCTCAGTTTTAGCCTACAGCGCAAGCCATTTATGAAATGTCAACAGCCCCCCAAATAGCCTGACAATGCAGGCTATTTTAACGGAAGCACAAGACTGAAATACAGCTAAGTCAAGGCTTATGATGTACTTGAGGGCTCTTGCTGAATCAGATGGACTTTTTCAATTTTATGTCCATCCATCGTCACGACTTCAAATATATATCCATCGGATAACAGCTTTTCACCATTTTCAGGCAAACGTCCCAAATGGAACAGAATATAACCCGATAAGGTTGAATATTGCTCGCTTTCATCCACCAAATCACGCCCAAGCAATAAAGAAACATGGCGAATATCGGTGGAGCCATCTAGCAGCAAGGAACCATCTTCCAGACTTTCGGCATGCGCATCTATGGTGTCTTCATCAGGGAATTCACCTGCAATGGCTTCCAGAATATCAATAGGAGTTGCTACTCCTTCAATAGAACCATATTCATTCAGCACAATTGCCATTTGTAACGGCGCTTGACGCAGTTGTTCCATCACCATCAATACCTGTGCATTTTCATGCACAATCACAGGTTCACGCAGATGTGTTTCAAAATCCAGCACACCAGTTTCAATGTACTGATTCATCACTTTATGGGTCAGGACAATACCCGAAATATTGTCTAGTTCACCACGTGCCACGATCACTCGTGAATGGGTCATGCTCAATAACTGGCTACGGATAGAAGCTTCGTCTTCATCTAAATCAATCCATTCCAGCTCGGGACGTGGCGTCATCACTGACTTTACAGGACGTTCAGATAAGCCCAATACCCCTTGCACCATGACACTATGATAGACCCCATTTTCTGCATCAAAGACTTCATCGGCAAAGGCGCGCGTGGCCAACACATCTTCACTCACATGGCTGCTTTCTGTGGTGTTTTGGCTTTTCCCACCCAACATACGCATCACCGCAGAAGCAGTACGGTAGCGTAAATCAGTCGTGGTCACGGTTTTTTCCTGATTTCTGCGGATGGTTTGGTTCAGGAATTCAATCATCACCGAGAAGCCAATTGCGGCATATAAATAGCCTTTTGGAATATGATAACCAAAGCCTTCAACCACTAAGGAGAAGCCAATCATCATCAGGAAGCACAAGCATAGAATCACCACTGTCGGATGCTTATTAACAAAGTCCATCAGTGCTTTGGAAGCCCATAGCATAATGCCAATTGCGATGATCACCGCAATCATCATGACAGATAAATGCTGCACCATGCCCACAGCAGTAATTACGCTATCGAGTGAGAAGACAGCATCTAACACCACAATCTGCACAATCACCATCCAGAAAGTAGCGTGCACAGGGTTTTCTTCTTTTAGTGCAGGTTTGCCTTCAATGCGTTCTCGCAGTTCCATAGTGCCTTTAAAGAGCAGGAACACACCACCAAACAGCAGAATCAGGTCACGTCCAGAGAAAGGATGATCAAAAATATGAAACAGTGGTTGGGTCAGCGTTACCACCCACGCAATAGAAGCAAGTAAAATTAGGCGCATGCCCAAAGCAAGGATCAGACCCACGACCCGTGCAGTATTGCGTTGTTCTGGTGGAAGTTTTTCAGCCAAAATGGCAATAAAGACTAAGTTATCAATACCCAATACAATTTCGAGCACAATTAGGGTCAACAAACCCACCCAAGCTGCAGGGTCAGACATCCATTCAAAGATCATCTGTTCTTCTGTTCCTTAAAATGTAGTCAAACATAGTCGAGGACTAATTCGCACTCTGTTAATGTCTTGTTGCCAAACGTGTAACTAGAGCCTGAGTCGGTCAGTTCCGACTTATAGCGATCAGTCCGTTCTTGCAATATACGCTTTACAGTTT
>NZ_JAAZQW010000106.1:0-504 GCF_012371415.1 Acinetobacter sp. A3 | reverse complement strand
GAATCACCAGTTGTACCGACTGATGCTCGTAAATTTGCAGCTTCTAAACGATTGGTATAGCGAATAGAAAGATATTGCACACCTCTGTCGGAATGATGAATCACATTCTTTGGCATGCCTCGATCATGCAATGCTTGCTCTAATGCATCGAGCACCATATCTGTATTCATTCGTGTAGATACTTTCCAGCCAACAATTGCTCGTGAGAACACATCAATAATAAAGGCGGTATAGACCCAGCCTGAATTTGTTTGAATATACGTAAAGTCACTGACCCACAGTTGGTCAGGATGATCAGCAGTAAAATTACGTTTCACTAAATCATCTGCTCGTTTTTGGTCATCTCGGCTACGGGTGGTTTGTTTGTTCTTACCTCGCCAAACACCTTGTATACCTAGCTTTTTCATTAATCGAGCAACAGTACAGTGTGCAATAATATAGCCTTCACGTTTCAGTTTTTGCCAGACTTTACGTACACCATACCGACCTGAACTTTCCTTCCAA
>NZ_JAAZQW010000105.1:0-513 GCF_012371415.1 Acinetobacter sp. A3 | reverse complement strand
TAGTTGCTGGGTATAGACCCGAAACCGGGTGATCTATCCATGAGCAGGTTGAAGGTTGGGTAACACTAACTGGAGGACCGAACCCACTGTCGTTGAAAAGCCAGGGGATGACTTGTGGATAGGGGTGAAAGGCTAATCAAACTCGGTGATAGCTGGTTCTCCCCGAAAGCTATTTAGGTAGCGCCTCGGACGAATACCATTGGGGGTAGAGCACTGTTTCGGCTAGGGGGTCATCCCGACTTACCAAACCGATGCAAACTCCGAATACCAATGAGTACTATCCGGGAGACAGACTGCGGGTGCTAACGTCCGTAGTCAAGAGGAAAACAATCCAGACCGCCAGCTAAGGCCCCAAAATCATAGTTAAGTGGGAAACGATGTGGGAAGGCATAGACAGCTAGGAGGTTGGCTTAGAAGCAGCCACCCTTTAAAGAAAGCGTAATAGCTCACTAGTCGAGTCGGCCTGCGCGGAAGATGTAACGGGGCTAAAACTATGTGCCGAAGCTGCGGATG
>NZ_JAAZQW010000104.1:0-514 GCF_012371415.1 Acinetobacter sp. A3 | reverse complement strand
CGTAAGCGTCCGCTGAATCCCATACCTATTTTTTAATTCGATTTAGGTTTCCAGCAGTGCGGCAGCAATTCTTCAATTTGGGTCACTTTGTGTGTCGGTAACCTTTTCAGCACATCACTTAAATAGGCATACGGATCCAAGCCATTCAGCTTTGCTGACTGGATTAAAGTCATGATGTTTGCCGCTCGCTGACCACTGCGCAGCGAACCTGCAAACAGCCAGTTCTTGCGTCCCAACGCCCAGGGACGCACCTGATTCTCTACCCAATTGTTGCATATCGGTAGATTGCCATCATCCAGATAGCGGCTTAAGGCTGGCCAACGCTTCAGAGTGTAATTGATAGCCTTGGCGGTAGGAGAACTCGATGGCACTGTCAGATGATGTTGGTTGAGCCATTCATATAGTTGTTGCATCACTGGTTGACTATGCTGTTGTCGGTATTCGCGGCGGTCTTCCGCTGTACCATCGGTCTTTTTCCTGAGTTCTGCTTCTATCGCATACAGTTTCTGAATCA
>NZ_JAAZQW010000103.1:0-544 GCF_012371415.1 Acinetobacter sp. A3 | reverse complement strand
GTTGATGCGGGATGGAGCAGTCTGGTAGCTCGTCGGGCTCATAACCCGAAGGTCGTTGGTTCAAATCCAGCTCCCGCTACCATTTTTAATGGTTTGGTAATGCCTTTTTTTGATTAGTTGGTTGTCCATAGGGCTCAACTCTTGATAACTTAGTGAAGGTTGCGTGGTTTGATCCGAGCTTCCGTTACCAATCAAATCTTAAGTTTAATTGCAAATAAACTTAGGCAACTTAATTTAAAGTTGAGATGAATTTTTGCATATTGTTGCGGGATGGAGCAGTCTGGTAGCTCGTCGGGCTCATAACCCGAAGGTCGTTGGTTCAAATCCAGCTCCCGCTACCAAGATTTAAGAGTGTAATAAGCCTTAAGCTTGTTAGACTTAACTGATTAAGGTGCAACTTAGTCAGGCAAACATGCTAAGTTTGATTGAAAACTTATTCATTTTTGTATATAATTTTTGCACGTTGATGCGGGATGGAGCAGTCTGGTAGCTCGTCGGGCTCATAACCCGAAGGTCGTTGGTTCAAATCCAGCTCCCGCTACCA
>NZ_JAAZQW010000102.1:0-546 GCF_012371415.1 Acinetobacter sp. A3 | reverse complement strand
CCTCATACGAATAATGATATTCAGCTAAAATGGCAGACATCAGAAATACCTGCCTTGGCAGAATTACTCAAGGCACTGGCAACATGATCCGTATCAATGAAATTTGGCTCTCTACCCAGCCCATGGATATGCGAGCAGGAATGGATACTATCATGGCTCAGGTGGTGAGAGCCTTTGGCTACATCAAACCGCATTGCGCCTACCTGTTCTGTAATAAACGTGGTCATCGTATGAAAGTGTTGGTACATGATGGACTGGGCATCTGGCTGTGTGCCCGGCGTTTGGAACAGGGTAAATTTCACTGGGCTCAAGTTCACCAAGGTGAAACCGTGGCCCTCAGCCCGGAACAGTTACAGGCATTAATCCAAGGTTTGCCCTGGCAGAGAATTGGATTACAGCAAGTGGTGAATATGCTCTAAACCAAGCTCGACCATTCTGCCATCCTCCAAACGTTCTATTTCATTCTCTTCATGACCTCAGGCATACTGCGGTCATGAATACGCTGCCTGACTTAAGCCAACTGACCCATGAACAACTGCTGGAATT
>NZ_JAAZQW010000101.1:0-551 GCF_012371415.1 Acinetobacter sp. A3 | reverse complement strand
TTCAGTGACATGGCAACTTGATTTAAATAATGCTGATCTGCCTGATTTAAATCAATCCCTTTAGGTAAATATTGCCTAATTAAACCATTCATATTTTCGCATGTGCCTTTTTGCCAGGGTGAATGTGGGTCACAGAAATATACATCTATGCCTAAATCTTCTTCAAGTATTTTATGTTCTGCCAGCTCGCGTCCACGGTCATAGGTCAACGTTTTACGCAGTTCTGCAGGTAAATATTTCAGAGCTTCAGTTAAAGCCTTGCGCACTGATTCTGCCTTTGCATCAGGTAATGTTGCCAAGATACAGAGCCGTGTATTTCGTTCAATAAGTGTTGCTATCGAACTTTTATTGTCTTTACCTTTAATTAAATCAGCTTCCCAATGACCCGGTATTTTTCTTTCTTGAACTTCGGCTGGGCGCTCATGAATAGTTTTAATATCCTGTAATATAGAATCTTTTTTAGGTTCACCGTTAGCTTTTCGCTTTTTATTTTCATGACGCAGACAGGATAATAAGTCTTTTTTCAACTCACCCTTTGGTAATGCTCGTAT
>NZ_JAAZQW010000100.1:0-597 GCF_012371415.1 Acinetobacter sp. A3 | reverse complement strand
GTTGGGGTGCAAAGATTCAATTTATTACAGGTGATAGTTGGTATTCATCGACTGGAAATCTAAAAACCATAAGAAAATATGGTATTCGATTTATGTTTGGTATCGACTGTAACCGTAAGGTTTCCCCAGAAAAAGGACAATGGTTTCAACTGCGTTTATTGCCAAATTTCCATCAGGGTCAAGTGGTCTGGCTCAAAGATTTTGGCTTTGTACAATTATTTAAGACTCAGTTAAAAGAACAGCAGAGGTTTTATATTGTGCATCAAGATGAAGATGATTTATTGTCCTTTGAGGGTTTTCATGAATTACATTCAAGTCATTGGAAAATAGAGCAATATCACCGGGTGATTAAACAGGTTTGTCATATTGAAAAGTTTCAAGTAAGACGATCTAAACTGATTTTGAATCATATTTTTTCAGCCTTGATGGCCTACGTCGAGATACAAAAGAACCAGTTTGAGCGGATCTTTGAAAATGTATATCGTTGGCAGAAGAAATTATTTAGACCAGTTATCAAAAACTTCATTGATGACTTTATTCTCGATAAAAATCATCTGCTACCACAGAGAATCTATAAATAATAGTGCGTAAGTCCTA